>JAJTBJ010000113.1 GCA_021286985.1 Propionibacteriales bacterium
GGCGGTGGGCGCCGACGTGCTCGACATCGACGCACTACGCCGCAAGGCCCGCGGCGACTGACAATCTGTATCAGACATTGCATTGCTACAAATAGCGCCCTTGTGTAGCATCGAGTCATGTCCTTCGAGTTCGAACTCCCCGACTTTGTTTGGTCCGGCGCGTTCTTCGCGCTGCCGCTCATCGCGATCTCCCTGTACCTGCTGCGGGCCCGGTCACAGGACGCCCAACAGCAACTGGTCGCCCGGTGGGCCGCCCGCAATCTGGTGGAGCTCACTCCCGAGATCGCTGCCGCCTACCTGCGAGCCAGCTTCGCCACGTCCCGCCTGATCGGGGCCATCGGCCTGGTCATGGCAGTCACCCTGGTGGCATCGTCCGTCGCGCTCCCCGATGGCAGCGCCGTCGATCTGATCTGGGTCGAGGCGGTCGTCCTCGGCACCATCGTCACCATCGTCGGAACCTGGCGCGCACGTCGCCCCTGGCTGGATGCCGGTTCTCGCCGGATCGCTCACACCCGGGCGACTCGGCTGGCCGATTACGTCCCGCCACCGCTGCGAGTGGGTGCCTGGTTCGCTGGCGCGTCCTGCCTGACGGCGGCATTCCTCGCGTTCCCCCACCTTGACGGTGTCGGACGGTTGAACGCGACTGCAGCCGTGATGGTCGTGGTGGCTCTCGGCGTTGCCGAGTGGACCGGAGCGGTTGCCGCCACCCACGCCCAGCCGGCACGTGATGCCGTCGAGCTGTACGCCGTGGACGCCTGGCGCACCGGCAACGCCCGTCTTGGCTTACAGAGCATCGCGATGTGGGGCGGGGTCAGCACCAACGTGCTGGCCCATTATTTGCAGCCACACCTGCTCGCCGACGTGTTCCGGATGGTCGCTATTGCCCTGATGTTCTGGTCGGGCGTGGGACAGGCATGGCCACAGCCGATCGCCTGGACGCGCCGTCGGCTCTGGCCGACCCTGGCTCCCGGCGAACGGGTAAGCACCCAGGCGGTGGCGGCATGAGCACCGTCGACCTCACCGCCGCAGAGGCACCCTACGACCAGGTGAAGCGGCAGATCGCCGCCCAGGTCGACGACGGCACCCTGGCCCCCGGCGACAAGCTGCCGACGGTGCGGCGGCTGGCCGACGACCTCGGCCTGGCGCCGAACACGGTGGCCCGCGCCTACCGAGAACTGGAGGCCGCGGGCGTCCTCGACACCCGGGGACGGGCCGGCACCTTCGTCGCCGGCGACGAACGCAGCAGGGCGGCGCGACAGGCCGCGGCCGAGTACGCCCGCAAGAGCCGAGCCCTCGGGCTTAGCGCCACTGAGGCGGTCGAACTTCTCACTCGGGCGTTGGCGACTGACTGAATCGCTGCTCCGAGCGCGCACCGATAGACTCCCCGGGTGAGTTTCCGCCTGTATGACAGCGCCCAACGCGCCGTGGTCGAGTTCCAGCCGCTTCAACCCGGCAAGGCCTCGATCTACTGCTGCGGCGCCACCGTGCAGTCGGCACCCCATCTGGGTCACGTCCGCAAGGAGGTCAACTTCGACGTCCTGCGGCGCTGGCTGGAGGCCACCGGCTACGAGGTGACGCTGGTCAACAACGTCACCGACATCGACGACAAGATCCTGGTCAAGTCGGCCGAGGCCGGACGTCCGTGGTGGGCTCACGCGTACCTGTTCGAGAACGCCTTCCACGAGGCCTTCCGGGCTCTCGGCGTCCGCCCGCCCACCTATGAGCCCCGCGCCACCGGCCACATCCCGGAGATGATCGCGCTCATGCAAGAGCTGATCGACGCCGGCCATGCCTACGCCGCGGCTGATGGCTCTGGCGATGTCTACTTCGACGTGATGTCCTGGCCCGCCTACGGCGAGCTATCAGGGATGAAGGTCGCCGACATGGAACCGGCCGAGGATGCCGACCCGCGCGGCAAGCGCGACCCGCGCGACTTCGCCTTATGGAAGGGCGCCAAGCCGGGCGAACCGGAGTCGGCCTCCTGGGACACCCCGTGGGGCCGCGGACGTCCGGGCTGGCATCTGGAGTGCTCGGCGATGGCCGGCAAGTACCTCGGCGACGCCTTCGACATCCACGGTGGCGGCATCGACCTGCGCTTCCCCCACCACGAGAACGAGATCGCCCAGTCCAAGGCGGCCGGACGTCCGTTCTCCACCTACTGGATGCACAACGCCTGGGTGACCATGGCCGGGGAAAAGATGAGCAAGTCGCTGGGTAACACCGCCGACGTGCCCACCGCCGTGGCCACCTACGGCGGACGGGCAGTGCGGCTGTACCTGGCCGGGCCCCATTACCGCTCGGCGATCGAGTTGTCGGACGCCTCGCTGACCGAGGCCGCCGCCCAGCTGGCGCGGATCGACGGCTTCCTCGATCGCGTGGCCGCGCTTCGGCTGCCGCCGGTTCCCGGCGAACTCCCCGCCGAGTTCGTCGCCGCGATGAATGACGATCTGGGTACCCCGGCCGCCCTGGCGACCGTGTTCAACACCGTGAAGCAGGGCAACATCGCACTGGATGCAGGTGACGAGGTTGCGGCCAATCAGGCCAACGCGTCGGTGCTGGCGATGCTCGACATCTTCGGACTCAATCCGCACGCCCCCGAGTGGGCCGAGACCGGCAGCAGCGACGACCTGACCGGCGTCGTCGACGGACTGGTGGCCGCCCTGCTCACCCAGCGGACCCAGGCGCGGGAGCGCAAGGACTGGGCTGCCGCCGATGCCATCCGCGACCAACTGGCCGACCTCGGCCTGAAGGTCACCGATACCGCCGACGGCCCGCGCTGGTCGATCGAGAAGTGAGGACTCATGCCAGGTAACAGCCAGCGCAAGGGCGCAGTGCGCAAGAAGGGCAAGACCACTCCGGCCGGTTCGGGCGGACGCGTCCGCCGCGCCCTGGAAGGCAAGGGCCCGACCCCGAAGGCCGAGGATCGCCCGTACCACAAGGCCTACCGCAAGCGTCGTCCGGACGAGCCCGGTCGCACCGAAGGCAAGCCGAAGGCGTCGGCACGGCGCGGGCCTCGCCCCACCGGCAACACCGCGACCGCCGGCTCGGACTGGGTGATCGGCCGCAATCCGGTGCTGGAGGCACTGCAGGCAGGACTGCCGGTCCGCCGGGCCTACGTGGCCGAGGGCGTCGAGCGGGATTCGCGGCTGCGCGACATCCTCAAGTACGCCGCCGACCATGGCGTCCCGCTGCTTCAGGCCACCCGAACCGAGCTCGATCGACTCACCGGTGGTGGCGTCCACCAGGGAGTGGCGCTGCAACTGCCCGAGTTCGAGTACGCCGACGCCGAAGACGTCCTGGCCGATGCCCTGGACGCCGAGACCCCCGGCCTGGTGGTGGCCTGCGACTCGATCACCGACCCGCGCAACCTCGGCGCGATCGTCCGTAGCGCGGCCGCTTTCGGCGCACACGGCGTGATCATTCCCGAGCGCCGTTCGGCGCAGATGACGGCCGCGGCCTGGAAGACCTCTGCCGGCGCCGCAGCGCGCGTCCCGGTGGCGCAGGTGACCAACCTGAACCGGACGCTGAAGCAGTACGCCGATGCCGGCTTCACCGTGGTGGGCCTGGACGGCGAGGCCGAGACCGACATCGCCGGTTTCCCCGGCATCGATGGTCCGGTGCTGTTGGTGGTGGGCTCGGAGGGTGAGGGCCTGTCCCGCCTGGTCAGTGAGAATTGCGAGGTGCTGGCGCACATCCCGATCGGCTCGGCCGTCGAATCGTTGAACGCCAGCGTCGCTGCCGCGATCGCCCTGTATGAGGTCAGCCGCTCCCGCGCCTGACCTCCTCGTGGGCCCACGCGGCGCGGGGCTCACCTGTGGCCTTCGGGCCAGTCACCAGTGAAGTGAACACTGCGGGACTCCTGCGAATCGCGCCTGGTCGGGTGGGGTGCGCGAGCTATGGTCATCACGGAACCTTCGACTCGGTACCCACCCCGCTGCTGGTTTCAGCCACCCACGACGAGCCAGGAGTCCCCAGCAATGACCCGCTCTTTCGCATCAATCGCGTCCCCACGGACGCGCGCAGCCGCACCCCGCCGACGTGCCCTGCTCACTGCATCAGCCCTCATGATCGCCGCCGCCGGAACGGCCCTCGCCAGCGCTCCGGCACAGGCCGCCGAGTCCTACTTCTGCGGCGACAACACCCAGCCCTATGTGCCGGTGGCCGTCGCCGAGGCCTACTCCCCGGGTGAGGCGGTGACCGGCCTGTCGGTGACGTCAGGCACCACCCCGGAAGGCTTCACCGGCAGCTACGTCGGCTACATCGCCGACGCCCTGGGCACCGGGAAGGATCTGCTGCTGTTCCGGCTGAGCAGCGACGTGATCGACGGCACCAGCACCACCAGAGGCGCGGGCATCTGGGCCGGCATGTCCGGCTCGCCCGTCTATGACGGCAGCGGACGGCTGATCGGTGCGGTGGCTTACAGCCTGACCACCGAAAACCTGCCGATCGCCGGGGTCACACCAGCCGAGTACATGAAGTCGATCGGCTCCACCGGATTCGCCCCCGCCGGCAAGATCCACGCCACCTCGGCCAACCTGAAGCTCGCCCCTTCCGGCACCACCGTGGCCGGCACCAGTTTGGCTGGCACCAGCTTCAGCCAGATCAAGACGGTCAATGTCGCCGGACCTGCCGGCGCCGCGGCAAATGCCTTCGCCAACCGAACCCTGGCGCGCACCCCTGCGGGCGGACCGGTGGCGTCGTTCCTGCGCAGCAAGTCCTTCCAGGCTGCCGGCGCCACCAAAGCCGCCGGGGTGCCGTCCACCCTGGTCGCCGGCGGAACGGTGGCTGCGCTCTACACCAGCGGCGACCTGATCGTCGGCGGCATCGGCACCGTCACCGCCATCTGCGGGAACTCGGTGTGGGCCTTCGGCCACCCGATGTCGTTCCAAGGAAAGTCGTCGGCGTTGATGGCCAACGCGAGCACCGCGCTGATCGTGCCGGACGCTGCCGGCCTCATCGGTTCCTACAAGCAGACGTCGCAGATCGGCGCTCCGATCGGGATGATCACCGAGGACCGCTTGGTCGGCATCAAGGGCACCCTGGGTGCCACCCGCAGCTTCGGTGTCTCCGTCACGGTGCAGAACGCGGCCGGCGCCCACGTCGCCGACTACCAGGCGAACGTCTCCGAACCGATCGCCGGCCCCTCGGCGGTGGCTGCCCTGACCGGTCAGGCAGCCGTCGAGCAACTTGACCAGGACGCCGGCGGCACCGCCCAGGTGAGCTGGACCATCGACTACACCCGCGCCAGCGGGGCGGCCGAGTCCTTGGCCAACTCCCAGTTCCTGAACGCCGATGAGGCCTTCGCCGACCTGGTCGGGTCCGGCGTTGGACAGGACCTCTCGGCGATCGTGTCCAACAAGTTCGAGGACGTCACCATCACCGGGGTCTCGGTCACAGTGAAGCTGCTCAGCGCCGACTCGATCAGCTACCAGCCCAAGGACGTCCAGGTTCAGGTGAAGGGCAAGTGGACCAGCCTCGACGGTCGCCGGCTCAAGGCGGGAAGTCGCTACACCCTGCGACCGGTCTACACCGTGGTGAAGAACGGTCGCTCCGGCGCGGACGTCGTCGGCAACACCGTCTCGGTCACGCTGAGCAAGAAGGCGGCGAAGAAGGGCGGCTTCGTCCTGGCGGCGACCGCCGTGCCGCCGCAGGATTGCAGCTCGGATTCGGTCGGCTCCGAGTGCGACCTGTCCTCGCCCACCGATGACGCCGCCAGCTTCGACGACGTGATCGCGATTCTGGACGCGCTCGATCCCGGCAATCAGCTCAGCGGCACGCTCACGTACAAGAAGAAGAAGGGTTCATCGACCCGCACCTTCTCGTGGGAGACGCCCGCCGCAGTGGCAGGCCAGGTCGAGGTCGCGTTCCGGATCAAGCGCTGAGGTCGGGCTACTTGGCTCCAGCGACGAACGGCTGAACCTTCATCAGCTTGATCGCAGCGTTCGCACAACCCACGTAGTCGCTGGTCGCCACGAACAGGGCGCCGCTGTCGTTGGGCAGCACCACTCGGAAGCCGTCGGCCGGCTGCGGTTGGCAGGTCGCGGCGTCGTAGTTCTCCGCAACGGCCACGTCCAGCGCCGCGTGGGCTGCCTTCCCGGGAGCCAGGATCACCTGCTTGGTGGTGCTCGACACGGGGGTGGCCTTGGCGCCCAGCACCAAGCCACTGCCGCCGCCCACCATGCTCACCGAGGGGTGTCCCGACAGCAGGCAGGACGTACCACTGTCGTTGGTGAACACCAGGTACGGGTAGCGATGACCCGCCCCGCCGCCACCACCGGCGCCCAGGGTGACGGTGATGTCGACCGCGGTGCACGGTGCGACCTGGGCTGATGCGGACGCCGACGGCGAGGGCGACGGGACCACCGGCGACGGCGACGCAGACGCCGGGATCCCCGACGGACTTTCCACCGGGGTCGGCGCGCCAGCCTGGCATCCGGCCACCGCGATCAGCGCAAGACCGCTCACCAGCACCATCGCCGCCGACCGGGCAGCGTTCACAACAACACGGCTCATGCCCCGCAGCGTACTCAGCCACAGGCCGGGCCGAGCGGAATGTTCAGCCCCGCGCGACCGCGTCGACCAGGGCGGCGTTGAACGCCGGCAAGTCCCGGGGGCTGCGGCTGGTGACCAGCTTGCCGTCGACCACCACTTCGGCGTCGGCCCATTCCGCACCGGCGTTCTTCAGATCGGTGGAGATTCGGGTGGTCGAGGTCAGCCTGCGACCGTCCACAGCGCCGGCCTCGATCAGGATCCAGGGCCCGTGACAGATGGAGGCGACCGGTTTGTCGGCGTCGAAGAATGCCTTCACGAAGGCGATCGCCTTCGGGTTGGTCCGGATCTTGTCCGAGTTCAAGGTGCCGCCCGGCAGCACCAGCGCGTCGAAGTCGTCCGGGTTGGCCTCGTCCAAGGTGAGGTCGACGGCGAAGTCGTCGCCGCGGTCCCAGTCCCCGATCAATGCGGTGATGGTCCCCGGCTCCTCACTCACCAACACGGGGGTGGCGCCAGCAGCCTCCAGCACCGCCCACGGTTCGGTCAGTTCGGGTTGCTCCACTCCTCGCTTGAGTAGGAACGCCACCTTCTTGCCGGTCAGATCAGTCATCAAGAAAACCTCCTGCGACCAGGCTATTCGCTTTCGGCGACGCCCGCAGGTGGCACAAGCACGGCGCCCACCAGGGAATACACACCTGGTGGGCGCCGCATCGAAGGGCCGCGGCCCGGGATCGCAAAGGGGAATTGCGTCGGATGAGTGTCCCCGGGCCGCGACGTCAGACGGCGGTCTGATCACACAGAGCTGTGAATCCGACCGCCGAAGTCCAACAAGGTTCAACTATAGCAGTCGCGGTCAAATTGGACGCCGAATTCGACGCATCCCACCGGCGAGTCCCACGCCTTGTGAGCAGGGGTTAAAGCAGCCTTTTCATTCTCTGCTTGATGAGATTCTGCTTCACCACCCAGGCAAGATCGGCGTCGCCGGTGTCGATAGCGAAGAATTGCCGCAGCCCCTGCTCCGGCGAGGCGGCCACCGCGACTGACCAGCAATACGCCAGTCCTTTACGCAGGATCCGCGTGGCTTCGCTACGACGTGCCGGTGCCGGAATCGCGGCCAGCTTTTCGGTCGCCGCTTGGCAGGCCTGCAGCGCGGCCGCCGCGGTGAGTGGGTCCCGCAAGAGCCGCGGCTCACAGATCGCGGCGATTCCGGCCCGCACCACCACCGGGTCGGGGTCACCGACCCAGCCGGCCACCAGGGTTCGCAAGAGGTGGGCGTCAACATCTCCGATCCGTTGGACGGCGATCGCTGCCGCTTCCCGCACCCGCCAACGATCATCGGCCGCCGCCCGGCCGAGCCGGGTGATCAACGCGGCACGGTCCTCGGCGGCCAGGATCAGCCGCCCTAGTCCGACCGTCCCGCAGCAGGCCAAGTACTCGTCCGGCTCGTCCACGAACTGCCAGATCAGCGGCTCGGGCAGCAGGTCACCGGCGACGTCCAGCAAGGTGAGATTCGCTCGCGGACCGGGCAACCCACTGTGCTGGGTCAGATACTCCGCGATCGCTTCAGGGGCCAACGCGGCCAGCTCGGCGCGGTA
>JAJTBJ010000114.1 GCA_021286985.1 Propionibacteriales bacterium
CGTCGGTTCACCACGCACCGCCACCGCCGGCGGCCGGTCGCCGCGGATGGAGGCGACCATGTCGATGACTTGCCGAGTCGCAGCGACGTCGTGGGCGCGGAACACCGTGGTACCCAACCAACCGGCCACTGCGGTGGCCGCCAGGGTTCCGTACAGCCGCTGGTCGATCGGCAGATCGAGGGTCTCACCGACGAAGTCCTTGCGACTCAGCGCCTGCAGCACCGGGTAGCCCAGGCCCACCACCGCCGCGGTGGCGCGCAGCACCCGCAATGAATGCCGGGTGGTCTTGCCGAAGTCGAGGGTGGGATCGACCAGCACCCGCATCGCCGGGACGCCAGCGGCGACCGCTCGCGCCGCCCCGTCCGCCAGGGTGTCGAGCACATCGCGGACGACCGCGTCGGGATCGTCGCCGTAACTGATCGCCACCGGATCGGTGCGCGGGGGCAGGCCCCCGGTGTGGGAGACCACGTAACCGGCGCCCAGTTCCGCGGCCACCGCGACCAGTTCAGGATCGGCGCCGGCCCAGGTGTCGTTGATCAGTGCCACGCCCGCCTCGGCGCACGCCAGCGCCACCGGCGCGCGCCAGGTGTCCAGGCTGATCAGGAGATCGGGGAACCGCTCCCGCACGGTGAGGAGGAACGGACGCACCCGCTCGATCTCGTCAGCGACACTGACCTCGCCGCCCTCCTGCCCCGCGCGCACCCCACCGACGTCCACGATGTCGACGCCATCGGCCACCATCGCAGCAATCGCGGCCAGGCCCGCCTCGACGTCGAAACGGGCCGGCGCGTAAAACGAGTCAGGAGTGCGGTTGATGATGCCCATGACCGCCGGCGAACTCGCGTCGAACCGACGACCGCCGAGGATCAGCGCGGCCGGTTGCGTCGGCGGGGAGGTCAGTTCCTTCATGCACCCAACTGTGCAGCACCTCGCAACCCCAAGGTCACCCTGGACAGCGCGTGTCGCGGGCGCGGGCCAAGGCGGGAGAACTACCCAGGGGTAGTTGATCAGAAGAACGCTCGATTACCACTGCGTGCCCGGTAACCGCCGCTAGCATTTGGCCATCCGCAAGGGTGCGGGAACCCAAAGGGGGAGAAGAATGGAATACGAGTACAGCACCAACGATCCGGCGGTCGTCGCCGCGATTCTGGGACCGATATACCTGGTCATGCTGGTGTTCGCGGTCATCATGATCGTCGCACTCTGGAAGATCTTCACCAAGGCGGGCGAGCCGGGCTGGGCAGCCATCGTCCCGTTCTACAACGCCTACACCGAGTTCAAGATCGCGGGTTTGAACCCGTGGATGTTCCTGCTCATGTTCATTCCGTTCGTCAACCTGGTCGCGGCCATCTGGGTGTCGATCAAGATCGGCGAACGTTTCGGCAAGAGCGTCGGCTGGTCGATTGTCCTGCTGGTCCTCTTCCCGTTCATCGGCTTCCTGATCCTCGGCTTCGGTAAGGACGCCTACCTGCCCCCGCCGGCACCGGCCTACGCCGCACCGCCCGGCTACTACCCGCCGCCCCCGCCGCCGGCGGCACCGATGCAGTGAGTTCCACCGCACGGCCGTAATAGCAAGAAGGCCGGCTGCTCCCTCGGGGGCAGCCGGCCTTCGCGTCGCTGAGAGTCAGCCGATCTCCACCAGCAGGTCGCCGCCCTCGACGGCCTGGGCGTGACCGATGGCGCACCGCTTGACCACACCGGCGACCGGGGTGGTGATGGCTGCCTCCATCTTCATCGCCTCGATGGTGGCCACCTGCTCGCCAGCCGCCACCTCCTGGCCGGGCTCGACCACCAGCGTGACCACGCCCGCGAACGGCGCCGGCACCTGACCGGGCACGGACGGGTCGGCGCGCTCGGCGGTGACCTCGGTCGACTTCACCGACTCATCGCGGACGTTCACCACCCGCAGCTGCCCACTGACCGCACCGACCACCTGACGCATGCCGCGATCGTCGGCGTCGCCGATGGCCGACAGCTTCAGCGAGACGATCTTGCCCCGCTGCAACGTGACCTCGACCTCCTCGCCCAGCTTCAGCCCGTGCAGGAACTCCTTGGTGGGCAGGATGGTCAGCTCGGAGTAGTCCTCGACCGCCTCCTCGTAGTCACGGGTCGGGCCGGGGAACAGCAGTCGGTTCAGCGTCCGACGACGGTCGGAGACCAGCGCCCCGGAATCAGCGTCACTCAGCTCGGTCACCACCGGCTTGGTCACTCGCCCCGCCAATGCCTTGGTGCGGAACGGCTCGGGCCAGCCGCCGGGCGGGTCGCCAAGGTCACCGTTGAGGAAGCCGATCACCGAATCCGGAATGTCGTACTTGTTCGGGTTGGCTTCGAAATCGGCCGGGTCAGCATTGCGTCCCACCAGGGCGAGGGCGAGGTCACCGACCACCTTGGACGACGGCGTCACCTTCACCAGGTTGCCCAGGATCTTGTTCGCCGCGGCGTACATGTTCTCGATGTCCTCGAACCGGTTGCCCAGACCGAGCGCGATCGCCTGCTGGCGCAGGTTCGACAGCTGCCCACCAGGAATCTCGTGGTGGTAGACCCGACCGGTGGGGCCGGGCAGCCCCGACTCGAAGGCGCCATAGAGCGAACGGACGGCCTCGAAGTAGGGCTCCAGCTCGGTCACCGCGTCCAGGCTCAGGCCGGTGTCACGCTCGGTGCCCTCCAGGGCCGCAACCAAGGCCGACATCGACACCTGCGAGGTGGTACCGGCCATCGAGGCCGCAGCCACGTCGACGGCGTCCACTCCGGCTTCGACGGCCGCCAGCAAGGTGGCCAACTGGCCGCCGGCGGTGTCGTGGGTGTGCAGGTGCACCGGCAGGTCGAAGTTGCTGCGCAGCGCAGTCACCAACTTGGCCGCCGCCGGCGCCCGCAACAGCCCGGCCATGTCCTTGATCGCCAGGATGTGCGCCCCCGCCTTGACCAGTTCCTCGGCCAGGCCGAGGTAGTAGTCGAGGGTGTAGAGCGTCTCCTTGGGCGAGAGCATGTCGCCGGTGTAGCACAGCGCCGCCTCGGCCACCGCGTGGTCGGTCTTCAGCACGGCCTCGATCGCCGGACGCATCTGGTCGACGCAGTTGAGCGAGTCGAAGATCCGGAAGACGTCCAGACCCGACTTGGCCGCCTCCTCCACGAAGGCGTCGGTGACCGCCAGCGGGTAGGGGGTGTAGCCGACCGTGTTGCGACCCCGCAGCAGCATCTGCAGCGGCAGGTTCGGCATGGCCTCATGCAGCCGGTCGAGCCGCTCCCACGGATCCTCCTTCAGGAAGCGCAGCGCCACGTCGTAGGTGGCGCCACCCCAGGCCTCCACGCTGAACAGCTGCGGCAACGTCCGAGCGATCACCGGAGCGGCCTCCAGCAGGTCGCGGGTGCGTACTCGGGTGGCCAGCAGCGACTGGTGGGCGTCGCGGAAGGTGGTGTCGGTGACGGCCACCGCCTTCTGGGCACGGAGTTCGGCAGCCCAGGCGGCCGGACCGACCTCGAGCAACCGCTGCCGCGAACCGGACGGCGGCGCAGCCTCAGCCGCCTCGGCGTCCAGCTTCGGCAGCTTCTCCCGCGGGCTGATCGACAGCCGCGGCGCACCATTGGGCTTGTTGACGCTCACCCAGGCCAGGTAGTTGAGCAGCTTGGTGCCCCGGTCGGCCGACAGGGTGTGGTGGGTCAGGTGCGGCCGCTCGTCGATGAACGAGGTGTTGATGTTGCCGGCCAGGAAGTCCGGATCCGACAGCACCGCCTCCAGGAACGGAATGTTGGTGGAGATGCCCCGGATACGGAACTCGGTCAGCGCCCGGTAGGCCCGGCGCGCCGCCGTCAGGCGGTCGGAGGCCCGACAGGTGAGCTTGACCAGCATCGAGTCGAAGTGGGCGCCCACCTCAGCGCCGGAGAAGACCACGCCGCCGTCCAGTCGGACGCCCGCGCCACCCGGGGAGCGGTAGACCGAGACGGTGCCGGTGTCGGGGCGGAAGCCGTTGGCCGGATCCTCGGTGGTGATCCGGCACTGCAGCGCCGCGCCACGGACCTCGATGGCGTCCTGGCTGAGGCCGAGATCGGCCAGCGTCTCGCCGCCGGCGATCCGCAGCTGGGAGCTGACCAGATCGACGTCGGTGACCTCTTCGGTGACGGTGTGTTCCACCTGGATGCGCGGGTTCATCTCGATGAAGACGTAGCGTCCGTCCTCACCGAGCAGGAACTCCACGGTGCCGGCATTGCGGTAGCCGATCGATTCGGCGAAGCGCACCGCACCGGCGCAGATCTCATCACGCAGCGCCGGGTCGAGGTTCGGCGCCGGGGCCATCTCGATCACCTTCTGGTGACGCCGCTGCACCGAGCAGTCGCGTTCGTAGAGGTGGATCACGTTGCCGGCGCCGTCGGCGAGGATCTGCACCTCGATGTGTCGGGGCCGAATCACCGCTTCTTCCAGGTACATCCGCGAATCGCCGAAGGCCGAGGACGCTTCACGCATGGCCTCAGCAACGGCTGCCGGCAAGGCATCGGCGGTCTCGACCCGGCGCATGCCGCGTCCGCCGCCGCCAGAGACGGCCTTCACGAACAGGGGGAAGCCCACTTCGTCCGCTGCTGCCAACAGGGTGTTCACGTCGTCGCTGGGGGCCGAGCCGCGCAGCGTGGGCAGACCGGACGCGCGCGCCGCCTCGATGGCACGAGCCTTGTTGCCGGTCAGCTCCAGGACGGTCCGCGACGGGCCGATGAAAGTGATGCCGGCATCCTCACAGGCCTGGGCCAGGTCGGGGTTCTCCGACAGGAAGCCATAGCCGGGGTAGATGGCGTCCGCACCGGCCTTCTTCGCGGCCTCCACGATGCCGGCTACCGACAGGTACGCCCGGACGGGGTGCCCCGGTTCACCGATCTGATAGGACTCGTCGGCCTTCACCCGGAACTCGGAGTGGCGGTCTTCATGGGTGAACACCGCGACGGTGCGGATGCCCAGTTCGGTGGCGGCACGGAACGCGCGGACGGCGATCTCGCCGCGGTTCGCCACCAGGATCTTGCTGAACATGTACTTCTCCTTCGCCGGATTGCCGCGAACTGTAGGGGCAAGCGCCTGCGCGCAACACCCCCGCTTCCCAGGCGTGGACCGCCTGACGCACGGGAGCGACGAAACCTGCGGAACCGATGTGGGTGGACCTTCCCCGGATGCACCGGAGGCCCGGGACGCAGGAGAAGTCGACCACATCGGGAGTGGAGGCGTCCGCGCTACCCGATGGGAGATTGTCGCATCCCCACCCGGTGCAGCGGTGATACAGCAAACATCTCGACAAAGTCCCTCTCGACCCCGACCCACGCAGACGGGCAGAATTGACTACGGGTGCAGAGCCTCGAACGGAGGCGAGTGAGGAGTAGACAAATGAGACTTCGGCCAGTCCTTGCCGTCGCCGCACTGCTGATCACGGCGGGCTGCACGACTCCAGCACCCCCGCTGCCGTCCGGTGGGCCCACGTCTGTGGTGTCGGTCAGCCCACCGGCCTCCAGCCCGGCCACGCCTCCGGCCTCACCCACCGCAACCGCACCGAAGGTCCCCGACACCGTCGGGGCGCTGGACGTGACCGCCTATGAGGTGAGCATGTTCTCCAGTCCGTCCGGCGCGATCTGGTGCGCCGTCCAGGGCGATGCGGCGTGGTGCCACTTCCCGTCCGATTTCAAGGGCAAGATCCCCACCTCGAAGCAGATCTGCCCCGACGAGATGCTCGACGTCACCGGCATCGCGGTGGGGAAGAAGGTCGAGTACTTCTGCAGCGGTGACCCGACCGCCTTCCCCGATCTCAAGAACGCCGGCGCAGGTCTGGAGTGGTTCACGGGCACCGGCTTCCCGACCGTGAAGAAGAACGGCTTCACCCTGGCCACCTTGCCGTACGGCAAGAAGCTCGCCGATGGCAGTTTCGTCTGCCTGAGCGAGACCAGCGGAGTGACCTGCGGTGACTCCAAGACCGGTATCGGCTTCAAGATGGCCAAGGCCGGAGTGACCATCCTCTCCTGACCTCTGCGCTCGGCCCGGACGGTGCCCCTGCCGTCCGGGCCGAGCCGACTCAGGTTCCGACCGCGAAAAGGGTTCCATGCGATTGCTCGCCCGCCTTGGTGGCGTCTTGGTGCTGTGTTCGGTGCTGGCAGGGTGCGGCCTTCGGTTCCCGATCCCGCTGCCGACGAACATCGTCCCGGCGCCTTCGACAGCCCGCCCCAGCGCCAGCCCGTCGGAGGAACCCGATCCGCTCGACGCCACCGACGCCCTCGACGTCAGCGCTCAGGAGGTGAACGCGTTCACCTCACCGTCGGGAGAGATCACCTGCATGATCAGCGTGGACGGCGCCCGCTGCGATCTGCCCGTCGGTTACCGCGGCGCGCTGCCCAGTACCGAGGACGAATGCCCCGGTTCGACCCTGCCGCCGTCGGCGCTGGTGGTCTCCGACGATTCCGGCTGGATCTGCGCCGATGATGTGGTCACCGTCCCCGAACCACACCGGCCATCGACCAAATGGTGGCAAGGCACCGGCTTCCCCACCCTGACGCACGCCGGCCTGACCAGGGTGACCTTGCCGGTCGGCAAGAAGCTGATCGCCGGCGACTTCCTGTGCCTGAGCCGCCCGGCAGACATCACCTGCGGCAACCTCGCCATCGGCGCCGGCTTCACACTCTCCCGTGAGGGTGTGGAGCTCTTCTGACGCGTAACCCCGGCCGGCCGAGCCCGCCGAGATCAGTCGGCGTCGACCACCAGGTCGGCGTAATCGGGGTGGCGTTCGAGCCAGCGCACCACGTAGGGGCAGGTGGCCTTGACCCGCCAGGCGCCGGCGGCCCGGACGTCATCCATGGCGAACTGCACGAGGCGTGAGGCGATGCCCTTGCCCTCATGCTCAGGCGGCACCGAGGTGTGGTCGAAGTCGGCGACCGTGCCTGACAGCCGGTAGTGCGCCTCGCCCACCAGCACACCGCCCTCGAAGGCTTGGTAGCAGTGCTGGTCGAGATCGTGTCTGAACTCCATCGGTCCTCCTGTCTGCCGACCTTACCCAACCGCGGCGGGACACCGGGGACGGTTCCTCCTGTCCCAACAGGCGCGTGCACCGCGGCGTCGAGCGCGGGTCGAGTCTTTCGCCCCGGGCGTGGCCGGACGGGAGCATCCGTGCTTCACTGAGCCTCATGCGAGGCGTGTCGACAGTGTTGGTGGGCTGCAGCGTGGCTGCCGTCCTGGTCGCGGGCGGGTGTGCCCGGGTGGCCACCGAGGCGAACGCGTCACCGATCTCGGCCACCTCGGCCACCTCGACCAGCGCGACCGCGCCGACCAGCGACCCCACCAGTTCCGTCCCGCCAAGCCCGGACGCCCCGCTGGCCGGACGAACCATCGTGATCGATCCCGGACATACCGGCGGCTGGACCAAGAAATGGGGCTACCACAAGGTGCCCAACGGTCACGGCGGCACCAAAGCGTGCAACTCCTCAGGGACGGCGACCAACCGCGGCTACGCCGAGCACGCCTACAACTTCGCCCAGGCACAGGCTCTGGCCACTGCCTTGCGCGCCCAGGGCGCCACCGTCCTGCTGACCCGCACCGACGACCGCACCGCGTCGAACAAGCTGTGCGTGAACCACCGGGCCGACCTGCTGAACAACACTCCGGCCGATCTGCTGATCTCGCTGCACGCCGACGGCAACCTGGGCAAGAAGCACCGCGGTTTCCACGTGATCGTCTCCACGGTGATGAAGGGTGGCGCCGGCGTGATCAGTGCGTCGAAGACGCTCGCCACCGACGTCCGCAACGCCCTTCAGACGCAGACCTCGATGCCGCGCTCGAACTACATCGGACACGGGACCGCCTACAGCTTCCGCTCCGATCTGGGCACGCTGAACTTCGCCCGACACCCGGCGGTGATGATCGAGATGGGCAACATGCGTAACGCCACCGATGCCCGGCTGTTCACCTCACCGAGCTTCCGCACTCAGGCCGCCGCGGCGATCACTTCCGCGGTCGTGACGTTCCTTTCCTGACGCGGCTTCCGCCGTCCAAAACGACAGCCGGAGCCACTCCATCAGAAGTGACCCCGGCCGCCGTGGAAACGGT
>JAJTBJ010000115.1 GCA_021286985.1 Propionibacteriales bacterium
CACCGCACCGCTAACCGGTACGCAGCGAACCGCAGAACTGCAGTCCCACTGATGTTCTGCGGCCCCTGAGCGCAAAATCGCCGCCTTGAAACGTGGTAACCAGCGTGGCTTTCTTGACGCCACTCGCTCCCTACAGCCGTAAGCAACCGCTCCCCTATACCCCCCAGGGCATACATGCGGTCAACGACGTCCGCGACTGCCCCTAAGATGTCTGCTCCGGGCGCATAGCTCAGTTGGTTAGAGCACCTCCCTTACAAGGAGGGGGTCAGGGGTTCGAGTCCCTTTGCGCCCACCCGGGACGCGGCAGCAGCCGACCGCCGTCAGCGTGAGCCCGAACTAGCGACGCACTCCCTTGGGGCGCACCAGCTTCTGGGCCTGCCAGGCCTTCGACACATTCGCAGCGTTCGCCAGGGCCAGGCCGGCGGTCAACGCCGCATCGGCCAGATCGGACGGCTCCACGTAGCCATCCCGCCCCACCTTCGGGGTGAACAGCCAGATGTGGCCGGTCGCGCTCAGGTCGGTGAGGGCGTCCACCAGGCCGTCGCCCAGATCACCGTCGTCGGAGCGCCACCACAGCAGCACCGAATCAACCGCTTCCACGGCTTCGTAGACGAAATCCTCGCCGAGCGCGTCCAACAAGGCGCTGCGCAGCGCGTCGTCAACGTCGGAATCCCAGCCAAGTTCTTGCACCGCCGAGCCTGGGCTGATTCCCAGTACGGCCGCAGCCGACGACGACGCCGGTCCGGGCGCGGTAGTCACGCTGCGTTCTCACTTCCCTGCAGATGGTTCTGGCTGGCATTTAGCCTGCCAGATTCCCACCCGCGAGAAAAGCGTCCACGACCTAGGCGTCGCCACCTACTGCGCCGCTGCGTCCGGCCGTGACGTCATCGAGCCGGTACAACTGCGCTGCGTGAGCGGGCGCGCCCGGGTCTACCTCGCCCGTGCTGGCCAGCTGCTGCAGCGTCCGAACCACAATGGAGGGGCCGTCGATCCCGAAGAAGCGACGTGCCGCCGCACGGGTGTCGGAGAAACCGAAACCATCGGCACCCAAGGAGGCGAACGGCTGCGGCACCCAGTTCTGGATCTGGTCCTGCACCCCGCGCATGTAGTCCGACACCGCGATCACCGGACCGGGACGCCCGGCCAGCTTCTGGGTGACCCAGGGCAGTTCGGCGTCGGCCTCGGGATGGCGGAATCGCAGCTCGTCGTAGCGCAGCCCGTCGCGACGCAACTCGTTCCAGCTGGTCACGCTCCAGACGTCGGCAACCACGCCGAAGTCACGCTTGAGCAACTCTGCCGCCTCCAACGCCCACGGCACCCCGACGCCGGAGGCCAACAGCTGCGCCCGGGGTGCATTGTCGGCCACCCCGTCGGTGCTGCCCTCGGCGAGCAGGTACAGGCCGCGGACGATGCCTTCGGCGTCAACACCTTCCGGCTCGGCCGGCTGCACCATCGGCTCGTTGTAGACCGTCAGGTAGAAGATCACGTTCTCGGGGTTGGCCCCGTACATCCGCTCCAGGCCCGCAGCCATGATGTGGGAGATCTCATAGCCGTAGGCAGGGTCATAGGCCACCACGGCCGGGTTGGTGGCCGCCAGCAGGTGCGAGTGCCCGTCCATGTGCTGGGTGCCTTCACCGGTCAAGGTCGTCCGTCCGGCGGTGGCGCCGATCATGAAGCCACGACTGAGCTGGTCAGCAGCCGCCCAGATGGCATCACCGGTGCGCTGGAAGCCGAACATCGAGTAGAAGACGTAGATCGGCACCATGTGCACCCCGTGGGTCGCGTACGAGCTGCCCACCGCAGTGAACGCCGCCAGCGAACCGGCCTCGTTGATGCCCATGTGCAGGATCTGACCCTGCGGACTCTCCCGGTAGGCCAGCATCAGCTGGTGGTCGACCGGGGTGTAGTTCTGGCCGTGCGGGTTGTAGATCTTGATGGTGGGGAAGAACGAGTCCATGCCGAAGGTGCGCGCCTCGTCGGGGATGATCGGCACCACGTGGCCACCGAACTCACGATCGCGCACCAGATCCTTGAGCAGCCGCACCAGCGCCATGGTGGTGGCCACCGCCTGGTTGCCCGAGCCCTTCTTCAGCTCGTCGTAGGCGGACGCCTCCGGCAGCTTCAGCGGGGCCGGACGGTCGCGCCGCTCCGGCACCCACCCGCCGAGCGTCCGACGACGATCCAACGCGTAGTCGATGCGCTCATCGCCGGCACCGGGATTCACGTACGGCGGCTGGTAAGGGTTCTCCTCCAGCACCGCATCGGTGATCGGGATGTCGAGACGGTCGCGGAACTGCTTCAGATCGTCCAGAGCCAGCTTCTTCATCTGGTGGGTGGCGTTTCGTCCGGCGAAGTGGCTGCCCAGGAAGTAGCCCTTGATGGTGTGGGCCAGGATCACCGTCGGCGCGCCCTTGAACTCGGTGGCCGCCTTGTAGGCCGCGTACACCTTGTTGAAGTCGTGGCCGCCGCGGGTCAGCTTCCAGATGCGATCATCCGACCAGTCGGCCACCATGGCCTGGGTGCGCGGATCGCGATCGAAGAAGTTCGCCCGGACGTAGGCGCCGTCGTTGGCCTTGTAGGTCTGGTAGTCGCCGTCGGTGGTGGTGTTCATCAGGCTCACCAGGGCGCCTTCGTTGTCGGCGGCCAGCAGCGGATCCCAGCCGCGGCCCCAGACGACCTTGATCACGTTCCAGCCGGCACCGCGGAAGAACGCCTCCAGTTCCTGCATGATCTTGGAGTTGCCACGCACCGGACCGTCCAACCGCTGCAAGTTGCAGTTGACCACGAAAGTCAGGTTGTCCAGGCCCTCGTAGGCGGCCAGTTGCAGCGCGCCGCGGCTCTCCACCTCGTCCATTTCGCCGTCGCCGAGGAAGGCCCAGACGTGCTGCTCGGAGGTGTCCTTGATGCCGCGGTTGGTCAGGTACTTGTTGAACTGCGCCTGATGAATGGCGTTGATCGGCCCCAGGCCCATCGACACCGTCGGGAACTCCCAGAAGTCCGGCATCTGTCGCGGGTGCGGATAGGACGGCAGCGCGCGCACCTGGCCGTCGACCAGGTGGCTCTTCTCCTGCCGGAAGCCGTCGAGGTCGGCCTCGCCGAGGCGTCCTTCGAGGAAGGCGCGGGCGTACATGCCGGGGCTGGCGTGACCCTGGAAGAAGATCTGGTCACCGCCGCCCGGGTGATCCTTACCGCGGAAGAAGTGGTTGAAGCCCACTTCGTAGAGGGTGGAGGCCGAGGCATAGGTGGAGATGTGGCCACCGACCCCGACGCCCGGACGCTGGGCGCGATGCACCATGATCGCGGCGTTCCAGCGGACGAGGCGACGGAATTGACGCTCCAGGTCGACGTCGCCGGGGTACACCGGCTCGCGATCAGCGGGAATGGTGTTGACGTAGTCGGTGGCAGTGAGGGCGGGCAGTCCGACGGCCCGGCTGCGGGCTCGTTCGAGCAACTTGAGCATGATGTACCGCGCTCGGTTGCGTCCGTCGGTGTCGATCATCAGGTCGAGAGAGTCCAACCATTCGGCCGTCTCTTCGGAGTCGATGTCGGGCAGGTTCGTCGGCAATCCGTTCAGGATCGCGTCAGCAGAATCGGCTGTTGCCACGTCGTTGTCGCCTTTCACAAGGGGGCGCACGAGGTCGTCGTGCATTGTTAGACCATATCGGCCCACATCGGTGCCAACGGTGGCGATGGCCTCCACATTCCCGCCTGCGCCAGCCAAATCAGCAGTTCCTCTCCCCCTCCCCCGCCCCGCTGCCACGCCTGCGTCCTAGGCTGAGGCGCATGACCTTCGCCGAACTCATCGCCGACGCGGACATCCCCGCGGCAGCAGCGGTTACTGCGGTACTCGACCGGGCGCGAGCCCTGGTTCCCGACCTCAGCGAGGGCGTCAGCTACGGCGTCCCCGCTCTCCTCCACTCCGGTCGACCGTTGATCGGCATCGGGCCACATGCGAAGGGTTACACGCTGTTTCCCTTCAGCGGCTCGATCGTGTCCGCTGTCGCTGACCAGCTCAACGGCTACCGGCTCTCCAAAGGCGGCGTCGGCTTCAGCGGCACCCAGCCGGTCCCCGACCAGGTGGTGGACCAGATCGTGGCGCTACGGCTGGCAGAGATCGAAGCAGCCCACTGACTCCGCACCCCGGCGCTACGATGCGCTCAGCGTCTGACCGCGGCATCGGCCGGCGCTGACTCCTACCGCGAGGACGCACGCATGGACCCGACCCAGGACCGCGCCGGCTGGCCGGCTGCGGACGAGCGCGCCGCGATCGCCCAGCGCCTCGCCGGCTTGGCCTCCGGGCTGACCACCGAGGCGATGGCCCGGATCGCGGGCGCGCACCCGTGGTTCGCTGATCTCAACGCCGAACACCGCTCCTGGATCACCGTGGTGGCCCGGGCCGGGATCGACGGCTTCGTCACCTGGTTCGCCGCCGGCGGCCAAGGCACTCCTGGCGCGGTGTTCGACGCCGCACCCCGCGCGCTGACCCGTCGGATCACCCTGGATCAAACCGTCGATCTGGTGCTGACCACGATCGAAACCGTCGAAGAAGCCATCGACGGGCTCCCCACCGACGAACAACTGCCTCTGCGGATCGGCATCCTGCGTTACTCCCGCGAGGTCGCCTTTGCCGCGGCTCGCGTGTACGCCCGCGCCGCGGAAATCCGTGGCGCATGGGATGCGCGCATGGAAGCCATGGTGGTCGATGCGATCATCCGCGGCGACGCTGACGACTCGGTGATCTCACGCGCCTCAGCGCTCGGCTGGGTCTCACCCTCCCCCGGCGTAGCTGTGGTGATCGGTCCGGCACCCGATGATCCCGGCGCCTCCGTGGAGGCGATCCGGGCGGCGGCCGGGCAGAGCTCGCTGGATCTGTTGGCGGCCCAGCAGGGTGACCGACTGGTACTGGTGTTGGGCACCGCCACCGACGACAACGAGGAGCTGGTCCGGCTGGTGGCCGGATTCGTCGACAACTTCGGCGCTGGTCCGGTGGTGGTCGGTCCGATCGTGGCGGGCCTGGTCGAGGCCGGACGCAGCGCCCGCAGCGCTCTGTCCGGGCTGCGGGCCGTGCGCGGCTGGCCCGGCGCACCCCGTCCGGTGTCGGCGGAGCGGCTGTTGCCCGAGCGCGCACTCGCCGGCGATGGACACGCCCGCCGCGCGCTGGCGGTCGAGCTCTATCAGCCGCTACTGGCCGCCGGCGGCGACCTGGTGGAAACCCTGACCGCTTACGTCACCAACTCCGGCTCGATCGAGGCCACCGCGCGGGAGCTGTTCGTCCACGCCAACACCGTGCGCTACCGACTGCGACGAGTCCACGAGGTCACTGGATACTCCCCCACCGATGCTCGCGATGCCTACGCCTTGCACCTGGCACTGACCCTCGGACGCCTGCACGACTGACCAAAGCCACCAACGCACACCGCGGTCAAAAGGGTTGATCCGGCGCGGCGATTGTAGGTTTCCCACAAAGTCGGCCCGCGCTATTTCGTGGCGTCCGATGCCGAGGACACCGGTGATGTCGGGAAGAGTTGTCCCGTGCTCGCAATCGTCGCGCCCGGACAGGGCGCTCAAACTCCGGGATTCCTCAGTCCCTGGCTGGCCGAGTCCAGATTCGCCGATCGTCTCAACTGGCTCTCCACCGTTGCCGGCATCGATCTGGCGCACTACGGCACCGAAGCAGACGCAGAGACCATCAGGGACACCGCCATCGCGCAGCCACTGCTGGTCGCCGCCGGCCTGCTGACGGCTATGGAACTGTTCGGCCCGGCAGGCGAGGGCTTCCAGCACACCGGCGTCGTCGCCGGTCACAGCGTGGGCGAGATCACCGCCGCTGCTGCGGTTGGCGTGCTGACCGCCGAGCAGGCAATGGTCTTCGTCCGCGAGCGCGGACGTCAGATGGCGGCTGCCAGCGCGGCTCAACCCACCTCGATGATGGCCGTCATCGGCGGCGAGGTCACCGAAGTGCTGGCCGCCATCGACGCCCAGGGGCTCACCGCCGCCAACAACAACGGCTCTGGCCAGATCGTGGCCGCCGGCACCGTTGCACAGCTGGAGGCGCTGCAAGCCAACCCGCCGGCCAAGGCCCGACTCATCCAGCTGTCGGTGGCCGGCGCCTTCCACACCGTGCACATGCAGCCGGCCGTGGCCCACTTGGAGCGGCTGTCCCGCGCGATCACCACGGGCGACCCGCGCACCCGACTGCTGTCGAACGCCGATGGCCAGGTCGTGCAGTCAGGCCAGGCCTACCTGAACCGCCTGGTCAATCAGGTCGCCAACCCCGTCCGCTGGGATCTGTGCCTGCAGACCATGGCCGATCTCGGAGTCACCGGCCTGCTGGAGCTTCCGCCGTCCGGCACCCTCACCGGGATCGCCAAGCGCAACCTCAAGGGCATCGAACTGTTCAGCCTGAACACCCCCGACCAGCTGCCGGCCGCGCAGGACTTCGTGAACAAGCACGGCGCCGGCTCGGCCAACGCACTGGCTTCGGCTCCCTCCTCGACGCTGCTGGTCTCCCCGGGGACGGGTGAGTTTCACGCAGGCGTCGGCGTCGAGGTAGGCACCCGCCTGGAGGCTGGGCAGTCGGTCGGTGTGGTCTCGAACCTCCGCGACCAGATGACCGTCACCACGTCCCACCCGGGCACGATCACCGAATGGCTGGTCGAGGACGGCGACGTGGTCGCCCCGGGCCAACCCCTGATTCGTCTGTACCCGACCCACGACTCCGCAGGAGCTAACTCATGATCAAGGCCAGCAACGGCGCGCAGTTCGCACGGATCTACTCGGTGGGTTCGGCCACCCCGTCGCGAGTGATCGACAACGACTACCTGTGCCAGTTCATCGACTCCTCGGATGAGTGGATCACCCAGCGCACCGGCATCAAGGAGCGTCGTTGGGTCGCCGAGGGCGAGAACATCGAGACCCTGTCGGTGACCGCCGCCAGCAGCGCGCTGGATCGCTCGGGCGTCGCCCGCGATCAGATCGACGCGGTCATCGTGGCCACGATCTCCCACTACTACCAGACCCCCGCGTTGGCCCCGAAGCTGGCGCACCTGCTGGGTCTGGGCGACGTCGCCGCCTACGACATCTCCGCCGCCTGCGCCGGCTTCAGCTATGCGGTCGCCCAGGCCGAGGCCCTGATCCGCGGCGGCCAGGCACACTACGTCCTGGTCGTTGCCGGCGAGACCATCTCCGACATCACCGATCTGACCGACCGCGGCACCGCCTTCCTGTTCGGCGACGGCGCCGGTGCGGTCGTGGTCGGCCCCAGCGAAGTGAACGGCCTCGGGCCGGTCGTGTGGGGTTCGGACGGCGGCCAGTTCGACGCGATCTGGATGGACAACGGCATCGCCGGCGCAGTGGAGTCGGGCAAGTTCCCGACCATCCGCATGGACGGCCAGGCGGTCTTCAAGTGGGCCACCGGCCACATCGCCCAAGCCACCCGTCGCTGCCTGGACGAGGCGGGCCTGACCCCAGAAGACCTGGACGTGTTCATCCCGCACCAGGCCAACAACCGGATCACCGACACCATGCTGCGCTACCTGAAGCTGCCTGAGCATGTCGTGGTGGCCCGCACCATCAAGACCCTCGGCAACAACTCTGCGGCCACCATTCCGATGGCCATGGACGCGCTGCTCACCTCCGGTGAGGCCAAGAGTGGCCAGACCGCCCTGATCATCGGCTTCGGCGCCGGCCTGGTGTACTCCGGGCAAGTGATCACCCTCCCCTGAACCACCGGCTACGGCCGGAGCGAAAGCAACCCAACAAAGAATGGAGAAACAAATGGCCACCACTGAAGAGATCCGAGCTCAGCTCGCCGAGCTCGTCAACGAGGTCGCCGGGGTGCCGGTTGAGGACGTCCAGCTGGACAAGTCCTTCGTCGATGACCTCGATGTCGACAGCCTGGCGATGGTCGAGATCCTCGTCGGCTGCGAGGAGAAGTTCGGCGTCACCATCCCCGACGAGGAGTCCA
>JAJTBJ010000116.1 GCA_021286985.1 Propionibacteriales bacterium
CTGACGCACCCTGGCGCGGTGAGCGTTCCGAGGGTCGTTCGAGTGGTTTCCGCGACGACCGCGGCGGCGCGCCCCGCAGCAGTGACGGCTATCGCGGCTCCCGTGATGGCGACTCCCGTGGTTCGCGTGACGGCGATTCTCGCGGTGGCTACCGGGACTCGCGTGAGGGCGGTCGCGGCGGCGCTCGTTCTGACGCACCCTGGCGCGGTGAGCGTTCCGAGGGTCGTTCGAGTGGTTTCCGCGATGACCGCGGCGGTGCGCCGCGCAGCGGCGGTGGCTTCCGTGGCTCGCGGGATGGTGACACCCGTAGTGGTGGCTACCGCGGCCCGCGTGACGGCGACACCCGCAGCGGCGGCTACCGTGACTCCCGCGATCAAGGGCCCCGTGGCTCCTTCCGCGGCAATCGCGATGGTGGCTTCGAAGAGCGACGCGGGTCGACCTCGCGCCCTGGCTATCAGGCCGAACGAGACAGTGAGGATGCCCGCCAGCGGGCACCTCGCCTTCCCAAGGATCTGGATCTCGGGCAGCTGCCGCGTGGCGTCCGCGCCGAACTGCGCAGTCTTTCGCCGGAGAAGGCCGAGTACGTCGGCGGTCACTTGCTCATGGCCGGCCGACTGGTCGATACCGAACCGGAGTTGGCCAACCAGCATGCGCAGGCGGCGAAGCATTCCGCTTCCCGGCTGCCGATCGTTCGCGAGGCCGTCGGTGAGACTGCCTACGCGGCCGGTGACTACGCCGAAGCGTTGTCCGAGTTCCGTGCGCTCCGCCGCATGACCGGCACCAACGAGTACCTGCCGGCCATGGCTGACTGCGAGCGCGCCCTTGGACGCACGCAGGCTGCGCTGAAGTTGATCCGTGAGGGTCTGGCCGCCGACCCGGAGGTGCCGCAGCTGGTCGAGCTGCGCCTGGTCGAGGCCGGCGTCCGCGCCGGCAGCGGACACTTCGACGAGGCGATGCGCCTGCTGCAGTCAGAAATCGAGGCTATCGGTACCCGAGGCACCAAGGTGGCTCGGTCGCGTCTGCGCTACGCCTATGCCGACTACCTCGAGCAGGCCGGACAAGTTGAGGCTGCCGAACGCTGGTTCGTTGCTGCTGCTGCCCTTGATCCGGACGAGACCACCGACGCGGCTGATCGTGTCGATCGCTTGCGCGGGATCGTGATCGATTTCGATGATGACGACGACGCGTACGACGACGATGCGGAAGAAGACGCCGAGCTGGACGCTGACGTGCTCGACCTCGCCGACCAGGACGAAGCCGAGGCGGTGGATGATGACGAAACCGACGTGGTGGCTGCAGACACAGCCGACGACACCGAGGGCCCTGACGACGCCGATGAGACGGAGGCTTCCGACGGCGCCAGCGACGGTGAGGAGCGCTGAGCCGTCATGGCGGCATTGATCGACAGCTACGACACCGCTCTCTTCGACCTCGACGGGGTGATCTACCTCGGTCCTGAGGCCGTGCCGGGGGCGGTGCCGGCGCTGGCGGCGCTGCGCGATCGTGGCACTGCGGTGATGTACGTCACCAACAATGCGGCGCGACCCGCGCAGGTGGTGATCGACCAGCTGACCGCTTTGGGGATCGCCGCCGATCACTCCTCAGTACTGACGAGCGCGCAGGTGGCTGCTGCCGCGCTGGCCGCGGAGTGGCCGCGAGGAACCAAAGCACTGGTGGCCGGGAGCGCTAACCTGGCCGCCCTGTTGGGGGGAGCTGGCTTCCAGATCGTCGAAGGAGCTGACGACCATCCCGCCGTCGTGGTCCAGGGCTACGACCCGGATCTCAGCTGGCGGCGGCTCGACGAGGCGACGCTGGCGATCCAGTCCGGCGCCCGGTGGTACGCCACGAACTCCGACGCTTCCCGACCGACCGACCGAGGGCTTGTTCCCGGGGTTGGCGGCGCGATCGCGGTGATCGCGACCGCCCTGGGTCAGCAGCCGGTGGTGTTCGGAAAGCCCCATCTGCCGATGCTGCGCGAGGCGGTCGCCCGCAGCGGCGCGCAACGTCCGATCTTCGTCGGGGATCGCCTCGACACCGACATCAGTGGCGCCCTCCTAGCGGGGATGGACTCACTTCTGGTCCTCAGCGGCGCCCACGGCAAGTTCGATCTGGCGGCGAGCCGAGAGGTGCATCCAACAAGCATCGGACGTGATGTTGGCGCGCTGCTGCTGCCACCGCGCCTGGCTCAGTGTGCTGGTGATGACGCCCGCTGTGGTGCGCAACGGGCCACCGTCGTGGACGGTCAGGTGCAGTTGGCTGCTCATCCCGCCGACGAGCAGGGCCAGCTGGACGCGCTGTGGGCGGTGCTCCAATTGGTCTGGGCCGACGCCGGTATTGATGCCCGTGGGGCCCTCGAGTCGCTGGAACTCCTGCCCTGAACGCACCGGCGCGGGCTATCGTTGGCCGACTCGCT
Organism: Propionibacteriales bacterium; assembly: GCA_021286985.1. Lineage (GTDB taxonomy): Bacteria > Actinomycetota > Actinomycetes > Propionibacteriales > Propionibacteriaceae > Propionicimonas. Next base: position 2,414 of record JAJTBJ010000116.1, read on the forward strand.
AGAACGTTGTTGAGGAGAGTGTGATGGATGTCACGGGCCGCCATTCGGTGGCGAACGACCTTGCCTTGGTCGCGGTGTTCGGGGCCCTGATCACCGCCTTCTCGATCGTCCCGGCGATCCCGATTGGGATCGGTGTGCCGATCACCCTGCAAACCCTGGCCGTTGTGCTGGCCGGCCTGGTGATCGGGCCGTGGCGCGGTGCATTGGCCACCCTGCTCTACATTCTGGTCGGTCTGGCGGGACTGCCGGTGTTCGCTGGGGGCATCGCCGGTCCGGCAGTGTTCGCGCGCCCGTCGATCGGCTATCTGCTGGCGTTCCCGCTGGGTGCGATCTTGGCCGGGCTGATCGCTCGGGCGGTGGTGCGGTGGCGCGGGTTCGCACAGTACGCCGGGTTCTTCGGCGCGGGCATCGCGGGCTCCTTGCTGATCCACGCCGGCGGAATCCTGGGGCTCATCGTCGGCGTCGCCCACCTGAATCCGACCGCCGCCTTCCTCACCGATGTCGCCTTCTGGCCGGCCGACTTGCTGAAGATGTTCGTTGCCTCGGCGATCGCGGTGGCCGTCCATCGGGCCTTCCCTGCGGTGTTGGCCGCGCGTCGACCCGTAACGGCCTGACTTGATCGAGCTCGTTGACGCTGGTGTTTCCGTCGAAGTCCCCGGTGCCGGGGGCAGGACGCAGCGCACGCTGCTGCAGCCGACCAGCCTGAGCCTGACCGAGCGCCGCATCGCCATCATCGGTGCCAACGGCTCGGGGAAGTCCACCCTGCTGCGACTGCTGAACGGGCTCGTGCTTCCGACGACCGGACACGTCCGCGTAGACGGCCTGGACGTCCGCAGCCACGGACGCCAGGTGCGTCGCCGGGTCGGCTTCGTCTTCACCGATCCCCAGGCCCAGTTGGTACTGGCGACCCCGGTCGAAGATGTGGAGCTGTCGCTGCGTGCGCGCATCGCCGACCGTCAGGCACGTCGCGCGGAGGCGCTGCGGCTGTTGACCGAGCGCGGACTGGGAGAGATAGCCGAGCAGAGCGTCTATGACCTCTCCGGTGGCGAACGCCAGCTGGTGGCGCTCACCTCGGTCCTGGCGGCCGAGCCGGCGGTACTGCTGGCGGACGAGCCCACGACCCTGCTCGACCTGCGCAATCGGGATCGGATCAGTCAGGTGTTGGCCGAGCTGAGCCAGCAGGTGATTGTGGTCACCCACGACCTGGAGTTGGCCGCCGCTGCCGACCGGGTGCTGGTGATTGAGTCCGGAGAGGTGGTCGTCGACGATCACCCGTCGGCCGCAATTGACGCCTATCTGAAGCTGGTGCGACCGTGACGCTCTTCGGCCTGTATGTCCCGGGCAGCAGTTGGCTGCACCGGCTCGGTGCCGGCTGGAAGTACCTGGCACTGCTGCTGCTGACGATCCCGGCTCTGGCTTTGGCGCTGGTGCCGATCAGCCTGGCCGCTCTGGTCGTGACCATGATTTTGCTGGTCAGCGCAGGGATTCGGCCGGGTCGGGCCTGGGGGCTACCGCTGACTTTCTGGCTGCTTGCGGCCGCGCTAGCGGTGTATCAGGTCGTCGTCGGGCGACCGGACCTGGCGGTCGTGGTCGTGGCCAATCTGGTGACCGCGGTGTATGCCAGTCGACTGCTGACCATGACCACCCCCGGGCCGGTGCTGATCGATGCCCTGGTGTCGGGCCTGCGCTGGCTGCGGCGGGTGGGGATCGACCCTGAACTGGTCGGCCTGGCGATCGCGGTGATGTTGCGCTCGGTGCCCGTGCTGCTGGACAGCTTCGCGCAGGTACGGCAGGCCGCCCGCGCCCGTGGACAGGAACGGAATCTGATTCTGTTGGTCACCCCGGTGGTGGTCCGCGCTGTCGGGCACGCTCAGGAGACCGGTTCGGCGCTCCTGGCCCGCGGCCTGGGCGAGGACGTCCGGGTCGGCACCTGAGGCCTGATCAGTCCTAAGATGTCGCCGTGACCGAAACCGAACCGACCCCGCTGCCGACCACCGGGCTGCCCGCGTTGGACGACGCGCTGGCGTCCTTGGATCTGACCGGTCCGGTGAGCGAACACCCCGCCCAGTTGGCACAGGCAGTCGAGGCCATGCAGGCAGCGCTGCGCAACCCGCAGTGACCCAACGGCTCGACCGCGCGCTGGTCGAGCGCGGTCTGGCCCGCTCGCGGCAGCAAGCGACCGAGGCCATCCGCGGCGGGGGCGTCCAGGTCAACGGCCGAGTAGTGCTCCGTCCGTCCACCCTGGTCGGACCCGATGACGTGGTCACCTCCGCGACCACCGATCGCTACGTGTCCCGTGCCGCGCACAAGCTCGTGGGCGCGCTGGCCGGTTCCGGGATCAGCGTGCCCGCCAGGGTGCTGGATGCCGGTGCCAGCACCGGCGGGTTCACTCAGGTGCTGCTGGAAGCGGGAGCCCAGCAGGTCTATGCGGTGGACGTCGGGCATGGCCAGCTGGTCGACGCCTTGCGTGCCGATCCCCGGGTGGTCGTCCGCGAGCGGTTGAACCTGCGTGACCTCACCCTTGCCGACCTGGACGGCCAACCAGTCGATCTCGTGGTCGGCGATGTGTCGTTCATCTCCTTGACCCTCCTGCTGAAACCGCTGTTCGCTGTCTTGGCGTCGAGCGGTCATGCACTACTGCTGGTGAAGCCGCAGTTCGAAGTCGGACGGGCCGCGCTCGATGCTCACGGGGTCGTGGCCGACCAGCGGCGACGTGATCGGGCCGTTGCCGCCGTGATCGCCGCCGGTGAGGCGCTGGGGCGTCCGGCGGTGTGGAGCGGGGTCAGCGGGCTGCCAGGGGAGGCCGGAAATGTCGAGTACTTCGTCGACTTCGGCCCCGCGTCCTCGCCGCTATCCACAACCTGAGCCAGATCTGGACCGCTCAGGTCGGTAATGTCCGCCGATCCGACTAGGGTTTGGTGGGTGAGCCCGAATACCCGGCAGGTCGCGCTGACCATCCACCCGTTGAGGCCGGCAGCGGTGGCTGCCGCCGTCGAGTTCGTCCTGGGCATGACCGAGCGTGGCATCACCTGCTTGGCCAACGCTGAAGACCGCGAACGTATCGCCGACGTGGTGCCCCACGCGCTGCTGGGCGAGTTGGACGACGCGCGGTCCGGCTGCGAGTTGATGGTGGTCTTCGGTGGCGACGGCAACATCCTGCGCGCCGCGGAATGGGCGGTGCCGCGCGGAGTGCCGGTGATGGGGGTCAACCTCGGCCACGTCGGATTCCTGGCCGAGCTGGAGTCTTTCGAGGTGCCCGCCCTGATCGAGCACATCGCCGCCGGCAACTACCAGGTCGAGGAGCGGATGACCATCGAGGCGGTCGTCCGTGACGCGCCGGGCGGCGCGGAGGTCTGGCGGTCGTTTGCCGTCAACGAGGTTTCTTTGGAGAAGCTGGCGCGCGAACGGATGCTGGAGGTGCTGGTGCGCATCGACGGACGCCCGTTGTCGCGCTGGGCAACCGATGGAGTGCTGGTGTCGACACCGACCGGTTCGACGGCCTACGCCTTCTCCGCGCACGGGCCGGTGATCTGGCCAGAGTTGTCGGCGCTGCTGCTGGTGCCGTTGAGTGCGCACGCGCTGTTCGCCCGCCCGCTGGTGCTGTCGGATTCGACGGTGGTCACCATCGAAGTGCTTCCCACCCCCGACTACGGCGGCGGGGTGGTCTGGGGCGACGGGCGTCGTTCCACCGATGTCGCTGCCGGCATGGAGATCGAGATCCGTCGCGGCGATCGTCCGCTGCGACTGGCGCGGATGTCGAGCCAGCCCTTCGTGGAGCGTTTGGTGCGCAAGTTCGGGCTGCCGGTGGACGGCTGGCGCGGCGCGGCGGAGCGGGACGCTCGGCATGCTCAGTGAGCTGCGAATCGCCGATCTGGGCGTGATCGGGGAGGCCGTGATCGAGCCCGGCCCCGGGTTCACCGCGGTCACCGGCGAGACCGGCGCGGGCAAGACCATGATCGTCACCGGCCTGGCGCTGCTCACCGGTGCCAAAGCCGATCCCAAACTCGTTCGCAACGGCGCTGACCGGGCGCTGATCGAGGCCCGGTGGGCGGTGCAGGACGATGTCGACCTGCTGGAGGAGATCGGCGCCGAAGTCGAAGATGGTGAAGTGCTGCTGTCGCGCCAACTGGGGGCGAACCGCTCCCGGATGGCGATCGGTGGCGCGGCGGTGCCACTGGCCACCGGGGTCGGGATCGTGGGGGAGTGGATCACCATTCACGGCCAGTCCGAGCAGTTACGGCTGGGCACCGCTGAGCGGCAACGTGAGGTGTTGGATCGCTACGCCGGGGCGTCCGTGGCCGAGGAGTTGGCCGGCTACCGCAGCGACTACGCCGCGCGGAAGGCCGCTGCGGCCGAACTGTCGGAGTTGACCTCAGCATCGCAGGCGCGAGCGCGCGAGCTTGACCTGCTGCGTTTCGGCCTTGATGAGATCGCCGCTGCTGATCCCCAACCGGGAGAAGACGTGGCGTTGACCGCCGAGGCTCGTCGGCTGCAGGCGGTCGACGACCTGCGGCAGGCCGCACAAGTTGCGCTGGTCGCGCTGACCGGTGACGACGAGGCCTTCGGCGAGAATGCCGACGCGCTTTCGCTGGTGGCCTCAGCCCGTAAGGCGCTGAATGCCGCTGTCGAACAGGACCCGGAGTTGGCTCCGATCGCCGAGGAGCTCGGCGGTGCCGCCGCGGCGTTGGCCGATGTCGGTGCCGCTTTGTCGTCCTATCTGGCCTCCTTGGACGCCGACCCGCTTCGGCTGGAGTGGATCGCCGGGCGTCGAGCGGAACTGGCGCATCTCACCCGCAAGTACGGCGAGACCATCGATGAAGTGCTGGCTTGGTCCCAGCAGGCGGCTGAACAGGTCGTCCGCCTCGATGCGGGCGATTCCCGTGTGGAAGAGCTGCGAGCCGAGGTGGCACGCCTCGATGACAGGCTCACCCAGGCGGCGGCCCGAATCTCGGCTGAGCGACGGACGGCGGCCGACCGGCTGGCCGGCCTGGTGGGAGCTGAGTTGGCTGCTCTGGCCATGCCCAATGCGCGGCTGTCCTTCGAACTGCACCCCACTGAACTCGGCCCGCATGGCGCCGACCAGGTGAATCTGCTGTTCTCGGCGAACCCCGGCAGCGAACCAGGGCCGTTGTCCAAAGTGGCCTCCGGCGGCGAACTCAGTCGGGTCCGGCTGGCGCTGGAGGTCGTGCTGGCTTCCGACGCGAGCGGGCAGACCTTCGTCTTCGACGAAGTGGACGCAGGGGTCGGTGGCGCGGTCGCGTTGGAGATCGGACGTCGGTTGGCCCGCCTCGCCCAGACCTGCCAGGTGATCGTGGTGACTCATCTGGCCCAGGTTGCTGCCTTCGCCGACCGGCATTTCGTGGTGGCGAAAGCCGACGACGGTTCGGTGACCACCAGCGGAGTACGGAGGGTCGAGGGCGACGATCGCGTGGGCGTCCTCGCCCAGATGATGGGTGGTCTGGAGTCCAGCGATTCGGCGTCGGCGCACGCCCGGGAGTTGCTGGAGTCG
>JAJTBJ010000117.1 GCA_021286985.1 Propionibacteriales bacterium
ACAGGCCCTCGATGAAGTCGACGTCGGGCTTGTCCATCTGGCCGAGGAACTGGCGGGCGTAGGCCGAAAGACTCTCGACATAGCGGCGCTGGCCCTCAGCAAAGATCGTGTCGAAGGCCAAACTGGACTTGCCGGATCCCGACAACCCGGTGAACACGATCATCGAATCCCTGGGCAGGTCGAGGCTGACGTTGCGCAGGTTGTGTTCGCGGGCGCCACGGACGATCAAACGGTCATTCACGTCGATCATGCTAGATGCTGCCGCGGACATTTCTTCTGGGCACGATTGGCCCCCGGCCCCGGTTGGCCCTAGGTTTGCCTCCATGAACCAGTACCCGGGGCCGGTTCCGTTGGAAGATGTGCATCGGTGGAAGACCGAGCTCACCCAACGCCTGCTGGGCTACACCATCGCCTTCACTGAGGACGAGTGGCACCAGCCCGCCCGCCTGCCCGGATGGTCGCGCGCGCACCTGGCCACCCATTTGGCCCGCAACGCCGACGAACTCGCTGCGATCCTCACCGAGGTGGCGGCCGGCCGCCCCCAGCCCGAGCCAACAGACGCCGCGACCCAGCGCTCCCAGTTGGAAGCCGGGGCCGACCGCAACGGACTGGCCCTGCAGATCGACATGGACGCCGCAGCCGGCGCCCTCCAGCACGCGATCGAACAGGTCAGCGACTGGGACGTGGCGATCACCTTGCATGGCGAGCGCCTGCCGCTGTCGGCGCTGCCGCTGGACCGCTTGCACGAGGTGAGCCTGCATCTGCTCGACCTCGACTGCGGCGCAGGAGTTGAGGCCATCCCGCCCGGTGCCGCAGAGTGGCTGCTGCGCTGGGCGCTCTTCCGCCTGAAGGACGCCGGCCTGCCGGCGATCACTCTGAACACCGAATCGGTGCAGGACACGATCGGCACCGGAACCGATCTTCCCCTGTCGATCAGTGGCAGCGATGCCGACATCTGGGGCTGGTTGACCGGACGGCTCGGCCCGGCCTCGGTCGACGGCGCCGATGGTCTGATCCTGCCGTTGCTGTCCTAGGGCGAGTTCGCCCGGCTCAGTCGAGCAGTTTCAGCATCTGCAGGCGCGAACCGCCGCCACCAGTGATCTGGGCCAATTCGGCGTTGAAAGCCGCGTTCTGCGGCCGCGAGAGGTGATCAGCGAAGGCTGCCGCGTCACGGTAGCGCTCCACCACCACCAAGGCCCCCGCCTCGGCGTCCAGATAAGCCTCGAAGCGCAAGTTCCCCGGCTCCTGGCGCACGGAGCGACCGTATTCGGACAGCAGTCGGGCGACACGGTCACGCACCTCGTCGGCCACCGGAATGGTCGCGATCAGATCTACTTCGCTCATCCGACCAGATCCACCTGACCGACCGCGAAATGCATGACCCGCTCTTCGGTCGCCTCAGCGCGGTCGAGCTCGGCGGCCACCCGCCCGTCCCGCATCACCAGGACGCGGTCGCTCATCCCCAAGACCTCGGGCAGTTCGGAGGAGATCATGATGATCGCCACGCCCTGATCAGCCAGATCGGCCATGATCTGGTAGATCTCGGACTTGCTACCGACGTCGATGCCCCGAGTGGGCTCATCCATGATGAACACCTTGATGCCCAGGCTCAGCCACCGGGCCAGCACCACCTTCTGCTGATTGCCGCCGCTCATGTTCACCACCATGAAGTCGGACGAGGGCGTCTTGATCCGCAGGTTCTGAATCCACTTCGCCACCAGGGCTCGCTCCTGGCGGAGTTGGAGCACCCCGCCTCGGCTGAGCCGGGACAAGCCGGCGACGGTCACGTTGAAATAGACCTGCAGCTTCAGCAGCAGCCCCTGCCGCTTGCGATCCTCGGTCACCACCGCGATCCCGCGATCGATCGCATCTCGCGGCGAGCGCGGACGGTACGGCTTGCCGAAGAGCGTCATCGAACCCATCGTGGCCTTGTCGGCACCGAACAACACCCGAGCAGTCTCGGTGCGACCAGAACCGGTAATGCCGGCGATCCCGAGGATCTCACCGGCCCGAAGGGTGAAGGAGACGTCCTTGGCCAGATGCGCCTGCGCCAGGTGGGCCACTTCGAGGACGACCTCACCGGGCTTGCCGGCGCGCTGGGGGTACACGTCCTCCAGGTCGCGGCCGATCATCAAGGTGACCAGATCGTCCATGGTCACGTCGGCGACAGTGCGGGTGTCGACGTAGCGGCCGTCCTTCAGCACGGTCACTTCGTCGGCCAGGTCGAAGATCTCCTTCAACCGGTGCGAAATGTAGATGATGCCGATGCCGCTGGCCTGCAGCCGACGGACGACGTCGAACAGATTGTCGATGTCGCGCTCCCCCAACACCGCGGACGGCTCGTCCATGACCAGCAGTCGGGTATTCCGGTTGAGCGCCTTGGCGATCTCCACCATCTGCTGCTGAGCCACCGACAAGGTGCCGGCCAGAGCGTCGATCGACAAGCCCACTTCGAGGCTGTCGAGCAGTTCCCGCGAGCGGGTGCGCACCGTCGCCCAGTCGACTCGACCAGCCTTCTTGGGCAGATGACCCAGGAAGATGTTTTCGGCCACGGTGAGGTGGGGAGCCAGGTTGAACTCCTGATAGATCGTGGAGATGCCCAGGTTCTCGGCGTCCGCCGGGCTCTTGATGTCGACCCGGGCTCCGTCGAAGTAGATCTCGCCCTCGTCGCGGGTGTAGGCGCCGGACAGGATCTTGATCAGGGTGGACTTGCCGGCGCCGTTCTCGCCCAGCAGCGCGTGCACTTGTCCGGGACGGACCTTCAGGTGCACCCCTTCCAGGGCCTTCACGCCGGGAAAGCTCTTGCCGATCCCCTGCATCTCCAGCAATGCGGTGGGTGCGGTCGCGGTGCTCATCGCTGCCTCACTTGCGGTGGGTGAGCTGGTCGACCGACACGGCCGCGATCACCAAGACGCCGGTGACCAGCACCTGATAGGTCGGCTGGACGCCCATCAGCTGCAGCCCGGTGCGCAACACTCCGACGATCAGGACGCCCACCAGGGTGCCCACGACGCTGCCGCGTCCGCCGAACAGGCTGGTGCCGCCGATGACGACAGCGGTAATCGCGTCCATGTTGCCGTTGGTGGACTCGCCGGCATTCGGGTCGCCCACTCCGGTCCGGGCGATCTGCAGCATGGCGGCCAGACCGTAGGCCAGACCGGCCACGCTGTAGACGCCGAGCAGGATGCGTTTGGTGTTCAGGCCGGCCAGTCGGGCCGCCTCGATGTTGTCGCCGACGGCGTAGACCGAGCGGCCCGCGGCGGTGTACTTCATCATGAACCAGGCGACCGCGTAGAGCACCAGCAGGAGTGCGATGCCCGGCGGCGGCAGTTCGAGGCCACCCACCTTGATCGGTGCACCCAGGAAGGTGAGCTGCCCCATCGACTCGGGAATGGTGATGGTGGACGTGCTGTAGATCCGCTTCAGAGCCCAAGCGATGTTCATTGTTCCCAGCGTCACGATGAACGCCGGCAGACCGATCCCGGTCACCAGCGCACCGTTCAGCACACCGAAGGCCACGGCCACGCCGATCCCCATCAGGATCGCCAACCAGGGGTTGAGACCGCTACGGACGGCGAAGCCGGCCATCAGTAGCCCCGACAGGCCCATCAGCATGCCGCAGGACAGGTCGATGCCGGTGGTGATGATCACCAGCGTCTGGCCGATGGCCAGGACCCCCACCACCATGACCTGCTGAAGGATCAGCGAGAAGGTGCCCGTGGAGAGGAAGTTCGGAGAGGCGATGGCGAAGACGAGGCTCACCAGCAGCAGCGCGGCCAGCGGGCCCAGGATGGGGCTGGATCGCAGCGCTTTGGCGAACGGGGAGGCAGCCAGCGATCGGGCGGCGGTGAGATTGACTGGGCTCTGCGCTGAGCTCATGACAATGAGGACCTTTCTTGAGGTGGCGGCGGCAGTCACCCTCGACTGCCGCCGCCTGGTGGAAGGTGTTACTTCGTGCCCCAGCAGTTGGCAGCACCATAGGCCGAATCCTTGCTGTCGACCCCGGTTTGAGCCTTGTCGGTGATCAACGTGACGCCGGTATCGGTGTAGCCGGTGGGCTTGGTGCCGGTCTTGGCGTAGTTCACGATGGCTTCGACTCCCAAGGTGGCCATCTTCAGCGGGTACTGCTGCGAGGTGGCCGCGATCTTGCCGTCAACGACGCCCTGGACGCCTTGGCAGCCGCCGTCAACGGAGACGATGGTGACGTCCTTCTCCTTGCCGGCGTTCTTCAGGGCGGTGTAGGCGCCGAAGGCTGCGGGCTCATTGATCGTGTAGACGAGGTTGATGTTCGGGTTCTTCTGCAGGCAGTTCTCCATGGCGGCCTGGCCTTCGGTCTGATCGCCGTGGGTGTCCTGAGAGCAGACGACCTCCTTGCTGGTGGCCAGATCGGTCGAGGCCGGATCAATGCCGGAGACCAGCCCCATGCCCTGGAGGAAGCCGTTGTGCCGCTGAGCGCCGACGGTGATGCCGGCCTGAAGGTCCAAGGTGGCGATCACGGGGGTCTTGCCGGACATCGCCTTCACCGACCATTCACCGATCAGGATGCCGGCCTTGAAGTTGTCGGTGGCGAACAGCGCGTCGGTGGCGTCCTGCGGGTCGGTGGCGGTGTCGAGCGCGATCACCACGACACCGGCCTGCCGGGCCTTCTGGATGGCCGGCACGATCGCCTTGGTGTCGCTGGGGGTGATCAGGATGCCCTTGGCGCCCGCCGCGATCATGTTCTCCATGGCGTTGACCTGACCCTCGTTGTCGCCGTCCTTGGCGCCGGCGCCGGTGAGCAGCTTCACTCCGAGTTCAGTGGCCTTGGCCTGTGCGCCTTCCTTCATCTTGACGAAGAAAGGGTTGGTTTCGGTCTTGGTGATCAGGCCGACCACGATCTGGCCTGATCCTGCAGAGCCGCCGGCAGACGGGGCTGCCCCCGAGCTACAGGCGGTGAGTACCAGCGGAAGCGCGAGTCCGAAGACCGCGAGATGTTTGAGGCTCATCGTCTTGTGTTGCCTTTCCTTCAGGATCAACCGGATTGACATCGATGTCATCCTGAGAGGACTGTAGGATCATCAACGATTCGCCGTCAAGCAACTACCGAAGACCGAGACCTGAACGTGACCTCACCGAACCCGACCGCAACGCCGGTACGCCAGCGCGCCACCATGAAGCAGGTGGCCCGCCTCGCCGGCGTGGGCACCAAGACGGTGTCCCGAGTCATCAACCAGGAGCCGAATGTCAGCGCGGCCACCGCCGAACGCGTGTGGGAGGCAGTGCGCGCCCTGGATTATCACGTCGACATGCAGGCCGGCAGCCTGCGGCGGGCCGGCGGACGCACCCGCACCATTGGGCTGCTGATCAGCAGCGTGGACAACCCCTTCGCCGGCGCGATCCACCGCGCAGTGGAGACCCAGGCCCGACGACTCGGCGTCTCCGTGCTGGCAGCCAGCATGGACGAAGACCCCGACCGCGAGGCCCAGGCGGTCAAGGAGTTCCTGCGTCGACGGGTGGATGGATTGATCCTCACCACCGCCTCCTCCGACCTCAGCTATCTCGCCTCCGTCACCCAACACGGCATCCCGATCGTCTTTGTCGACCGGGCGCCCGTGGGGCTCCACGCCGACACTGTGACAAGCGACAACAGCGCCGCCGCCGCGCTCGGTACGCGCCACTTGATCGGTCGCGGACATCGCCGCATCGCCATGCTCGTCGACAACCTCTCGATCAGCACGGCCGCAGAACGTCGTGACGGCTTTCTGGCCGAGCTCGGACGTGCGGGCATCCCCACTGGTGAGGCGATCGTCCACGGCGATATCCACGGTGCCGATCCGGCCGAGCAACTGGTGCGGACGATGCTGTCCAGCCCTGAGCCGCCCACCGCGATCTTCAGCGCGCAGAACCTGATCACCCTCGGCACTCTGCGCACCCTGTACGCACTCGGGATGCAACATCAGGTCGCCGTCATCGGTTTCGACGACCTGCCGCTGGCCGACCTGCTCGACCCGGCGATCACCGTCATTCAGCAGGACGCCTCCGCGATCGGCGCCGCCGCCGCAGATCGGCTGTTCCGTCGCCTTGAGGGTGAGCAACTACCCGTCGAACACATCATCATTCCCGCCCGACTGATCGCCCGGGGTAGCGGCGAGATCACCCCACCTGATGCAGCCTGAGGTCGCCGACACGGCCAGCCGCCCCCAGAGAAAGACACCCTGCTCTGACAACGATGTCTGCTACCGGCAACCCTGCGGAAGTCGAAGCTCTCGCCCAGAACGATCACCCGGTGATCAGCGCTGGGCAGACCGGCGCCGATCCACGGCCAAGCTGGCAATGGTGGTCACGGCAAGAGTGCCGATGATCACCAGCAGAGAGAACCAGATCGGAATTTCTGCACTGAAGCCGAGCTGGGCGTCCCAGCCGTACTCATGCATCGCGTGCAGGAGCAGCTTCATCCCGATGAAGGCGAGGATCACCGACAGACCGACCGACAGGTAGATCAGCCGGTTCAGCAGCCCGCCGATCAGGAAGTACAACTGGCGCAGGCCCATCAGGGCGAACACGTTGGCGGTGAACACCAAGTAGGCCTCTTGGGTGAGCCCGTAGATCGCCGGGATCGAATCGAGCGCGAACAGCAGATCGGTGGTGCCGAGCGCGACGATCACGAACAACATCGGGGTGATCAGCGTCTTTCCGTCCAGCCGAACCACGAGCTTGGTGCCGTGGAAATCGTCTGTGGCCCGGAAGGTGCGGCGCACCCAGCGCATCACCGCGTTCTCGGTCATCTCGTCGGAGTCGTCGGGCTTGCGGTAGTCGAGGTACAACTTGACCGCGGTATAGATCAGGAACGCGCCGAACAGGAAGAAGACCCAGCTGAACGCCTCGATCGCAGCGGCACCGATGCCGATGAAGACCCCCCGCAGGACCAGCGCCAAGATGATGCCCACCATCAAGGCGTACTGCTGCAACTGCCGCGGCACCCGCAGGTTGGCCATGATCAGCACGAAGATGAACAGGTTGTCCACGCTCAGGCTGTATTCGGTAAGCCAGCCGGCGAAGAACTCCCCCGCGTAGCGCGGGCCTGCTGCCACCCAGATGCCGATGCCGAAGATCACCGCCAGCGCGGAAAACGCTGCGATCGCCAGCCCGGCCTCCTTCATCGACGGCTCGTGCGGGCGCCGTCCGATGTAGATCAGGTCGATGCCGAGGATCACCACCATGACCACGATCGTGATCAGCCACGCCTCGGTGGTTACGTGCATCGACAACCCTTCTCCATGCCGACGCCGGGGCGGTCGGCGGCTCTCGACATTCTCTCAGGGGTCTGCGGTCGGACCAACTCCTACGCGGTGGCGGCGATGATCTGACGCAGCGTCTTCTTCAGATCCGCGACTTCGTCACGCAGTCGAGCCGCCAGCTCGAACTGGAGTTCAGCGGCGGCGGAGTGCATCTGGTCGGTGAGCTCGCTGATCAAAGCGGTCAGCTCGGCAGCGGGTAGTTCCCCCAGGTCGCGCTGACGCACCGGTGAGCTCGGCACCGGTGAGGTCGCCCGGCGACTCCCCCGACCGACCAGCTCGTCGGTGTCAGCGTCTTCGCGGGCCAACAGGTCGGTGAGGTCGGCGATCTTCTTGCGCAGCGGCTGTGGATCGATCCCCCGCTCAGTGTTGTAGGCGATCTGCTTAGCCCGCCGCCGGTTGGTCTCATCAATCGCCGCCGCCATCGACGGGGTGATCTTGTCGGCGTACATGTGCACCTGGCCGCCGACATTGCGGGCCGCACGACCGATCGTCTGGATCAGCGACCGCTCCGACCGCAGGAAGCCCTCTTTGTCGGCGTCGAGGATCGAGACCAGGCTCACCTCCGGCAGATCCAGCCCTTCGCGCAGCAGATT
>JAJTBJ010000118.1 GCA_021286985.1 Propionibacteriales bacterium
AGCCCCACCGACAACTCCCAGAAGAAGATCGGGATCACCGCGATGCCCGACCACACCGACACCTGGGGGAAGACGGCGAAGTAGGTGCCGAGCGCCGAGGCCAGCAGCAGTGGGGCACCGATCAGACCCAGGATCGGGATGACGCGCGGTACCAGCCGGGCGCGCAGCAGGGCCACGCCGAAGAACAGTGCATTGGCCGCCGGCATCAGCCCGGGGCCGAGCAGGAAGGTCGCATTGCGCAGTGCCACCAACCCCTGGGCCACCTCCGCCGACAGCTGGGCGCGAGCCGTCACCACGGCCAGGACGGCGAGCACCCCGACCGCGATGACCGCGGCTTCGACGGTGCGGGAGAGGACGAAGCCCAGCGCCCCCACCGGTGCCGTCCGGCGAAGGACGGGGTAGACCACCAGCGCGGTGCCGATGCAGGCGGCGGCGTTGATCAGGTCCAGCAGTCCACCGGCGAGGACGACGGCGCCGCTCCCGTTTCCGGTAACGAAGCCGGCCGGGTCGTCCAGCAATGGCGCCAGCAGAGGCAGCGCCGGGATCGAGGCCGCGAAGGTGACCAAGTAGAGCAGCCCGGCAATCAGGGCGGTACGGCGATCGGACATCAAATTCTCCTCACGGGTGTACGGCGTACACCTCCGGGCCATTACGCTAAGGTGTACGCCGTACGCCGTCAAGTGAAGGGGGAGGAATGCCACCGGATCCCGCCCGGGAGCGGCTCAGCCGCGAGCGTGTCCTGACTGCGGCCGTCGCTTTCGCCGACACCCACGGACTCGATGCCGTCAGCATGCGACGCCTCGCTGCCGACCTGGACGTCGTTCCGATGGCGCTCTACAAACACGTCTCCGACAAGGAGGCCCTGCTCGACGGCATGGCCGATCTGGCGCTGGCCGAGTTGGGTCCCCTGGTCGACCAGGACGACTGGCGCGCCACCGTCCGTGCGCGCATCCTCGCCGCCCGCGAACTCCTGCTCCGGCACCGATGGCTGCGGCGCGTCCTGGAGACCCGGCCACGTCAGACGCCGACCATGCTGGCCTACCTCGACTCATTGATCGCCGTATTCCGGCGCTCCGGGTTCTCTGATGCCTTGACCCACCACGTGATGCATGCCCTCGGCAGCCGCGCCTGGGGCTTCACTCAGGAGCTCTTCGACGACCCGAATCCGGCGCCACCGCCGAGCCCCGAGCAACTGATCCAGCTCAGCCAGGCTTTTCCGCATGTGGCCGCAATGGCGGGGGTGGCCGGTCACGTTGACGAATCCGTGGTCGGACGCGGGTGCGACGATCAGTTCGAGTTCGAGTTCGCCCTCGATCTGATCCTCGACGGCATCGCCGAGCGGCAGTCCGCAGGTTGGGAACCACCGGTTCGCTGAAGCGGATACACTTCTGTATCGGATACAGTCTTGTATCCGATATATCGCCACCTGTCGCGTTCGCCAGCAAAGGAATGCTCGTGTCCTCGTTTCTCTACCGCATCGGACGTGCGTCCTTTCGCCACCGCGGACGCGTGCTGATCGCCTGGGTGGCGATCCTGATCCTCTTCGGCGGTCTGGCGGCAACAGTCGGCGGCAAGTTCAACGACGTGTTCGAGATCCCCGGCGCCGAGTCGACCGTCGCCCTCAAACAGCTCAAGGTCACCTTCCCGGAGGCCGCCGATGCCACCGCGACCGTGGTGATCACCGTGCCCGCGGGCCACAAGCTGACCGACGAAGACGTCACCAACAAGATCAAGAGCTGGCTGGATCACATCGAGGCGCTGCCCTACGTCAACGGCACCATCGGACCGTACAGCGAACACGTCAAAGGCCTGATCAGCGACGACGGCCGCACCGGGCGAGTCACGGTCCGCGTCCAGGGCACGGTGTCGACCTTCGGTGACGCCCACCGAGAAGAGTTGACCAAGGCTGCCGAGTCGCTGACCGAATCCCTCCCACAGGCCAAAGTGCTGGTCGGCGGTGAGGTGTTCAGCGTGAATGTGCCACACCTGAGCGTGGTCGAAGCTGCCGGCCTGGGCGTGGCCATCGTCGTCCTGCTACTCACCCTCGGCTCGTTCGTGGCCTCGATGATGCCCGTCGGTAGCGCCCTGGCCGGCGTCGGCCTGGCGGTGATGATCATCGAGATCGCTGCTGGCGTCATCGACATGAGCTCCACCACGTTGATGCTGGCGATCATGCTCGGGCTGGCCGTGGGCATCGACTATGCGCTGTTCATCATCAGTCGCCACCGCGACCAACTGGCCGCCGGCATGGACCTCGAGGAATCCGCCGCGCGTGCCGTCGGAACGGCCGGATCAGCAGTCATCTTCGCCGGGCTGACGGTGATCATCGCCTTGGTCGGTCTGAGCATCGCCAACGTGCCCTTCCTGACCACGATGGGGGTCTTCGGAGCGGTCGGCGTGGGTCTAGAAGTGCTCCTGGCGCTCACCTTGTTGCCGGCCTTCATGGGCTTCGCCGGGCAGCGCCTACGTCCGCGGACGAGCCGTCGAGCTGCCGCCCGTGCCGCCGGTAAGGGCGCCAAGACTCGCGCCACCAGCGGCCTCTCCGCCCGCTGGGTGCGGGTGGCGACCAAGTGGCCGGTGGTCACCGTGGTCGTGGTGCTGGCCGCGTTGGGCGCCTTGAGCTACCCCACCAAGGACCTGTTCTTGGCGCTGCCCACCTCGGGACGGTCCTTGCCCGGCGCCCAGGACCGGGTGGCAGCCGATGAGATCAGCAAGGTCTTCGGCGTGGGCTACAACGGCCCACTGATCGTCACCGTCGACATCGTCGAATCCGACGACCCGGTGAAGATCATGGACGGCCTGCGCGACGAGATCGAGACGATGCCTGGGGTCGCATTGGTGGCCGCCTCCACCCCGAACTCCAACGCTGACACCGGCATGGTGCAGGTCATCCCCACCACCGCCCCGGACGACCCGGCCACCGCCGACCTCGTCCACGCCTTGCGAGATCGTGAACCGGTCTGGAAGCAGCAATGGGGCGTGGCCACCGCCATCACCGGGTTCACCGCGATCAGCATCGACGTCACCGAGCGCCTCCGCGATGCCTTGCTGCCGTTCGCGATCTTCGTGGTGGGGCTGTCGCTGATCCTGCTCACCATGGTGTTCCGCTCGATCTGGGTGCCGGTCAAGGCCGCACTGGGCTACCTGCTCAGCGTCGGCGGGGCCTTCGGCACCACCACCTTGGTCTTCAATCAGGGTTGGTTCCGGCAGGTGATCAACCTGCCCGAAGCCGGCCCGGTGATCAGCTTCCTGCCCATCATCGGCATGGGCATCCTGTTCGGTCTGGCCATGGACTACGAGGTGTTCCTCGTCTCCCGAATGCGTGAGGAGCACGTCCACGGCAACGCCGAGAACTCGGTGGTGGACGGCTTCGTCCATTCGGCCAAGGTGGTTGCCGCGGCCGCCCTGATCATGTTCTCGGTGTTCGCGTTCTTCGTCCCCAACGGTGAGGGTCCGATCAAGTCGATCGCGTTCGCGCTGGCCATCGGGGTGTTGCTGGACGCCTTCGTGGTGCGCATGACGCTGGTGCCGGCGGTGATGACTCTCCTCGGTCGGCACGCCTGGTGGCTGCCGCGCTGGCTGGATCGGATCCTGCCCACCCTCGACATCGAGGGGGAGGGCTTGACCCGCCAGCTCGCCTTGGCCGACTGGCCCGCACCCGGTGACGATTCGGCGATCGTCGCCGAAGGTCTCAGCGCCTCGGCCGGCGAACGACGGCTGTTCAGCGGGGTGGACGTCCGGCTGCCGCGGGGCGGGCTGCTGGTCGTCGAAGGTGAGCCCGCCGCTCGGCACGCACTCCTGCTCGGCCTGGCCGGACGACTGAAGCTCGACGACGGGCGGGTGAAGACCCTCGGCCTGGTGCTCCCCGAGGAGGGGCCGCTGCTGCGCGACCGGGTGCCGGTGGTGAATCCACACACGCCACACCTGGCCACCGTCCTGAAGCGCCACCAAGGCACCCTGATCGTGGTGGACGACGCCGACGACCTCAGCACCGCCCAGGAGAAGGCGCTGCGAGCGTCGATGAACACCCCCCACACGCCCGAGCCGACCACCTGGGTGCTCGGCGTGCTGCCCGGATCACCCCTCCTGGGGCAACTCACCGGGCCCTATCAGGTCCTCCGACTTCCGTCCCATCTCAGCCTTGAAGGAGCCACCCGATGATTCTGGAAAGGGTCAACTCCACTCCCGCTCGCTGGTGGAGCCTGATCGGCCTGGTGCTGATGCCTCTGCTGATCGCCGGTGGCTTCTTGGTCGCCGGGCTGAACTCCGATGCCCGGCTGCACACCGTCAAGGCTGCGGTGGTGAACCTCGACGACCCGGTGACCATCGACGGCACCTACATTCCGCTGGGCCGCCAGCTCACCGCCAACCTGGTCGACTCCGAGCGCTCCCAGAACCTCACCTGGACCCTCGACAGCGAGGCCAACGCCCGCGCCGGGCTGGCCACCGGCGCCTACGCGGCGATGGTGATCATCCCGAAGAACTTCTCTGCCGCGGCCACGTCCTACTCCAAGGACGCCGCCGACGCCGAGCGCGCCACCATCGAGGTGTCCACCTCCCCAGTAGCCGGGGTCGCCGACGCCACCTTGGGCAGATCGGTGGCGATGGCGGCAGCGACCTCGCTGAACGAGACCCTCACCTCGGGATACCTGGACAAGATCTACGTCGGCTTCAACGACCTCGGTGACAACTTCACCACCATGGCCGACGGCGCCGATCAGCTGGCCACCGGCCTGGAAGTGATGCACACCAAGATCGCCACCATGCCGGCTGACACCGACAAGCTGGCCAGCGGCACCGCGCAGTACGTGGCCGGAGTCGATCAGGTGGTCGATCAGACCATCAGCTCGTTGCCCCAACAGGTGCAGTTGGCTGACGGGGTGCACCAACTCAGCCAAGGTGCGGCCGGGGTGTCGGGGGGCCTGTCGACCTACCAGAGCACGTTGAAGGCAAACGCGGCGCAGGCCTCGGGTGGCGCGACCCTGGTCACCAACACCTTGCAGGCGTTCCTGGGTGGGAGCCCGAGCGTGCCAGAAGCCGCACTGAAGGCGACCGTGAACGGGGCCTGCCCGAGCGTGGACACCGGCTCGACCACGTCAGAGCTGGTGACTGCGGCGCAGGTGTGCATCGGCTCGCTGACCGCCACCGCGAAGGCGCTCGAGGGTGCCGCTGATGGGCTGGACACCGCCGATCCGACGACCGGTCAGAGTCTGAAATCGGGGGCGACCGCCCTCGCCGGTGGCTTGAGCCAACTGGACTCGCAGCTCGCTTCGTCCGTCCCGGACGTGGCCGCGACCACCAAGGATCTGAAGAAGCTCAAAGCCGGGGGTGCCGAACTGGCCGATGGCACCCGCCAGTTGGCCGACGGGATGCCGGCGCTCGTCGACGGCGTCGGCCAGCTCGCCACTGGTTCACGCCAGATGGCCGACGGCATCGCCCAGGGCAAGGACAAGCTGCCCAGCTACACCAGCAGTGAGCGGGAGAAGCTCGCCGACGTGGTCGCCTCACCCGTCTCCACCGATGGCCTCGCCGGCCTGGCCGATCCGAACGTGGGCTGGGTGAGCCTGCTGCTGGTGCTGGCCTTGTGGGTGGGTGCGTTGGCCACCTACGTGGTGCTGAAACCGGCCGGACGGGTGTTGCTGGGCTCCGCTGAGCCCACCGCCAAGCTGATCGCCGAAGCCCTCACCCCTGGCGTCGCGATCCTGGCCGCCCAGGCGGTGGTGATGGGATCGCTGACCCATCTCGCCCTCGACCTGACGTGGCCGAAGACGGTCGCGGTGACCGGCGTGCTGCTGCTGGCCTCCGTCGCTTTTGCCCTGATCAACCATGCGTTGGTGACGTGGCTGGGAGGTGCCGGACGGCTGATCGCCGTCGTCCTTGCGGTCATCACTGCGGCGTCGTCGCTGGCTCCGGCCGCTCCCGGCGTGCTGACGGCCCTGCGTCCGTTCTCGCCGGTGACGACCGCCCTGGATGCCGTGCGCGCGGTGATCACCGAATCGAGTGGGGCCGCGCTGGCCACCTTCAGCGTCGCCGGTTGGCTGGTCGTCGGCTTGGTGGCGGCATCGGTCGCCATCGCCCGTCAGCGCACCACCACGCTCGCCGCGGTGGTCGCAACCTGAGCGTGGTCTAGCCGGCCTCGGCCTCGCGGATGGCCTCAGGACGAGCCACCGGACGCGGGGCCGCCTCGGCGACCTCGTCCGCGTCGTCGGAGGTGTCGACCTGCGGGGCTCGCTCGGCAGCGGCGGTCCGTAGCGCCACGGCGCGGTGGAAGTCGGCCTGGGTGGGCATGCCGTAGGCCCGGGCGGTGGTGTCGTGCATCTCGACCACGTAGCGGTTGATCCGCTCGGCGAACTGGTGGGCGATCTCACCGGGCGCAGCGCGCAACGGACGTCCGAACACGACATGGACGTGCGGACGTCCCGGCACTGGCACGTTCACCCCGTACGGCATGGCCGCGTAGGCACCCACCAGGGCGATCGGCAGGATCGGCACATTGCGGGAGATGCTCAACGCCGCCGCACCCGGGGTGAATCGCCCCATCGCACCGGTGCGCGAGCGGGTGCCCTCAGGGAAGATCAGCAGCGGCACCCCTTCGGTGAGCAGCACCCCGGCCATGCCGCGCTTGCCGCGGCTGCCCTGGCGCTCGACGGGGAAAGAGTTGAAGAACAAGGTGGTCGGCAGCGCCTTGTACCACGACTGGAAGAAGTAGTCCGCGGCCGCGCCGGCGGACAGATTCTTCGACAGCCGTCGCGGAAGCGCTCCGAAGATCAGCGGCGCGTCGACGTGGCTGGAATGGTTCGCCACCGCGACGAAAGGCGCCTTGAGCGAGTCGAGATTGCGTCGTCCGTGGATGTGCACCGTCAGCGCCGACCACATGTATGGCTTCATCACCAGCTGCTGTGCAGCGAAGCGCGCTGCCCCCGGCAGTGGTGAGGTGTAGCGGGTGGTCTTGGGTTCTGTCACCGGGCCCCTCCAGTTGGCGAACTCCGCAAGTGTCCCACTCGTCGCCGTTTCAAGCCACCCTGGCGTGTAGCCAGCCCCCGGTAGGCGGTCAATCGCGGCTGTGCGTGAGCCGCCGGGAGATGCCTCGGACGATCGGGCGCGGCAGCACGTCCAGCCCGAATCGAGCCAGCTTCCAGCGCAGGGTCGGCACCGACAGCACCCGTCCGGCAGCGGTATCGGCCAGCGCCTTGGTCACGCAGGTGTCGGCGTCGACCCAGATCCAGTCAGGGATGGACGTGGTCGGCAGGCCGGCGCGTTCGTGGAACTCGGTCCGCACCCAACCGGGGCACAACGCGGTGGCGGTCACCCCGGTGCCTGCCAGTTCGACGGCCAACCCCTCGGTGAACACCTTCACCCAGGCTTTGACCGCGGAGTAGTTGCCTTGGACGACCCACGCCGACAAGGACGCGACGTTGAGGATGCGACCGTGCCCCCGCGACCGCATCGCCTGGGCCGCGGCCAGGCTGAGTTCGGCCACTGCGGTGCACATCACGGTGATCGCGTGCCGGTGTTCGTCGGCCGGCGCGTCGAGCAGATGGTTGGTCAGGCCGAAGCCGGCGTTGTTGATCAGGAGGTCGACCGGACGCTCGGCATCCGCGACCCGCGCCGCCACCGTGCGGACCGCGTCCGGGTCGCCAAGGTCGGCGGCGAGGACCTCCACCCGCACCCCGTACTGGGCGCCCAACTCGGCGGCCAGGCCGTCGAGTCGCGTCGCGTCGCGGGCCACCAGCACCAGGTCGTCACCGCGGGCCGCACACACCCGGGCGAAGGACGCTCCCAGCCCGGCGCTGGCGCCGGTGATACACGCTGTCACCATG
>JAJTBJ010000119.1 GCA_021286985.1 Propionibacteriales bacterium
GGTCCGCGCCACCGCACCGGGATAACGGGCGAAGCGGGCGGCCATTTCCTCCCCAGAGCGCAGGAAGGCCGTCCCCGCAGCGGGCAACCAGCCGTCCAGAGCGTCCAGACTGCGATTGGCTCGCACCGCCGCCACCGCCTGGGCCAACGGGTGCTGGGCGGGGGTGGCGTAGTGGACATTGCCGGTGGCGATGGTGGGCAGGCCCACCTCGGCGGCTACTGCGGCCAGCGCGTCGTTGTCGACCGAATCGGTGGGATTGCCGTGATCGATCAACTCCACCCACACCCGGTCATCGCCGAACAGGTGCCGCAGATCAGCCAGCGCTCGACGTGCCCCGGCTGCACCATCGGCAGCCAACGCCTGCCGGACCGCACCCTTGCGGCAGCCGGTGAGCACCGCCCAGTGGCCATCAGCCTGTGCGGCCAACTGCTCGCGGTGGTAGACCGGACGGCCCTTCTCGCCGCCGGCCAACTGGGCGGCGGTGATCGCTCCAGCCAGCCGGTGATAGCCCTCCTCGCCGATGGCCAGCACCACCAGATGCTCCCCGACCGGATCAGGCTGCCCGGCCTGGGGCGCGGGGAGATCCAGCGACAATTCGGCGCCGAAGACCGTCCGTACCGTCAACTGCTCAGCCGCCTCGGCGAACCGGACGACGCCGTACAGCCCGTCGTGGTCGGTGAGCGCCAGCGCCTCCAGCCCCAGCCTTTCGGCTTCCACCGCCAACTCCGCCGGCCCGGAGGCCCCGTCCAGGAAGGAGAAGGAGGAATGGGCATGCAGTTCGGCGTACGGCACCGTCGAGGTCGGACGCTGCACCGTGGGTACCTGATAAGGCCCCCGCTTACGTGAACTAGGCAACTCGGCAGCCGCCGCGGCCTTCTTCGAGGCGCTCAGCGTCTGCTCCAACGCTCGCCACGTCATTGGCGGATTGTTGAACCCCATCACCGACTCGGTTCAGTCATAGCGCGCCTCGGCCCACCAGCCGCGCGCGTCGCGCCACAGCAGCCAGGCAGCACCGGATTCGTCGACCATCTGAAAGCGATTCGCCTGCCGCTGCCGCTGCCCGTCCCAGGCCCGCTCGCTCACCGGCCAGGGACCGGCCCACGCCGTCACCGACACCGGACGTCCACCCACGGTGAGCGCCTGCGGTTCGGTACTCAACCGCCCCCGCTCATCGACGGCGACCTCACCTCCACCGACCCCCTGCACCCGCACCGGCAGCGGCTCGGGAAATACCGTGGCCGGCAAGGGATGGGGCACTTGCCCGGGCCAGGGACGGTCGGCTGTCTGGATCACCGACGGCCGATCCCCCCACGGCACCAGCACCTGCCGCTCGGCCAGCCAGCGCCCGCCGCCGACCTGGCCAGTGAGCACCCCCTCGTGACCCAACATCGCCTGCACCCGGGACATGGCGTGATGCACCCGCTCGTCCGGCCCCAGGCCGAACAGCCCCGGCACATGATGGACGGCCGCATCGACGGCCACCGGCTCCAGCCGCACGCTGGTGACCGGCGAATGCAGCTGCACTCCGGCCGCCGCCTGCAGCTGCCAGCGGATCCGGTCAGTGATCGCGGCACTGTCGAAGACCCCGGGGGTCAGCCAGGTCCGAGCGAAGAACTCGTCGTTCTCGCCGCTGAACTCCACCCGCACCTCGGTGCAGGCCAAGCCCGCTGCGGCCAGGCCGTCAACGAAGCCCGCCACCGACGCCCGGGAAGCGAAGGCGACCTGATCAACCAAGGTCAGCGGTGGCTCGAAATCGATACGCACGGCCAACTCCGGCGGTGGCTCGCGGGGCTGGACGGCGCGCGGATCGGATCCCGACGCCAACAGGTGCAGGCGCACCCCTGCCGCGCCGAAGCGATCCCGCACCTGCGCGGAGGTGAGCGCAGCGAAGCCACCCAGCGTGTGCACCCCCAGCCGGGGCAGCAGATCGGCGATCACCGGATCACCCAGCCGCGCGATCGGCAGCGAGGCCAGAAAGCCCGGTGCTCCTCCCGCCGGTACCACCATGACCCCCGTGGCTTCCCGGGAGGCCTGAACGGCGGCAAAGACTCCATCAGCAACCCCGGCCCGCCCGCTGTCGACGCCGGTCTCGGTGACCACCGCCTCCAGAATCGTCTCGGCAGCTAAGGCCTCATCACCGAGATAGCGGGCCAGGCCGCGGGCCCGGACCACACACAGTCCCGGACGGATCACCTGCACCCCCGGAGAGAGCCGCTCGATGGCAGCCACCACCGGATCGAACTCGCGGGCGTCGACCGCCTCGTCGACGGCCAAGACGACCAGTTGCGGACACCGCGATTGCGCCTCTCGACGGCGCTGGCCGACACCGACTCCCTCGGCGACCGCTGCCGCCGAGCAGGCCGTCACCCGGTTGGCCGCCACCACGGCTACCGGACGCTCGGCGTCGGCGCCGGTGGCCAGCGCCCAGGCGGTCACCGGCCAGGCCGGGAACCACAATGCCAGGCAGCGCTCTGCTGCCGCGGACACGCCCGCCATCTCAGCCGACCACCTGCAGCCCGGGCCGCAACTGCTCGCCGGCGACCGTGCGTCCGTCTGGATCGGGCAACCTCAGCCAGCCCCGGCGTCCCGACGGGTACCGCCGAGAGGCCACCTGCACCTGAATGTCTCGGCTGACGAGGTGCCCATCACCGGACCCCAGACCATGCCATTGCCGCTCCCCCAGAGTCAGCCGGGCCTCGGCGCGCGGCCACGCCCCCACCACCAGCAGCACCCCTCCACGGTCACGCAGGCGGGAGCCCAGCCGGGCCGCATCAGCTTCGCGCACCCGTCCGGACGGATGCACCGCCAACACCGGCACCACCTCAGCCAATGCGGCAGTGGCTGCCAGCCATTGATCACCAGGTGAGGGCACCAGCACCAGTCGGTCGAGACGGATCCCGGCCAAGGCTGCGGCTTCGACAGCGAAGGACGGCAGGCCGACCACTCCGCACCAGTGGCCTTGCTGGGACGGCCCGGCCAGCAGCGCCTGCAGCAGGGCACCTTCGCCATCAAGGCTGTAGACCGCACCCGGCTTCAGCCCCGGTTCACCCAGCAGTTGCGCCAATGCCGGCAGCAGGCCGAACGGCTGGGGACGAAGTCGCGCTTGGGTGGTATCGACATGGGCTCGCAGGCGCGCCACCACGTCCGCCACCGGGGCGTCTTCGGGGATAGCGAGCGCGGCCTTCACTCACCAATGATCGAACGTCTGTTCGATTTCGTCAACCTCAGTGCCAGAGGAAAGAGATCGTGGCGATCACTGCCGTCAGCGCCACCGCCACCGCCGCCAACACCGACGCCGACTGCGACTTCTTCAGTCGAACATTGGCCATCTCGACCAGCCCGACCACCACCACTGCCAGCATGATCTTGAGGATGATCTTGGGGAAGTTCATGCCGTGAGCGAAGGTCAGATTCATCAGGATCAGCCCGATCAACAGCTGGGAGCGTGCCGCCCAGGCCATCACCGTCACCCCGAACCCGGAACGGAACAAACTCACCACCCAACCGAGCACGATAGACGCCGTGGCGATCAGGTGACACACCCAGAAGATGGTGACGAGCAGTTCCATGCCCCGACCCTAACCGAGCACCGACTCGCGCACACACCAGGCACCACTACCAGACACCAACACCACAGCTCTGCCACGATGTGAGAGTCTCTGCTGCCGACCCGATCCCCCACGACATGGACAAAACCGATTTCAAGAAGACCGTGCCGAGCTACCGCGCCACGGCGGGACGCTTCGAGATCATCGAGGTGCCGCCGCTGCAGTACCTGATGATCGACGGGCACGGAGATCCGAACGCCGGCGGACCCTTCGCCGAGGCAGTGACGGCGTTGTTCAGCGTCGGTTACAAGCTGAAGTTCACCTCCAAGAACGACCTCGGCCGCGATTATGCGGTGATGCCGCTGGAGGGACTGTGGACCTCCGATGACCCGGCGAACTTCACCACCGCCCTGGACAAGTCCACCTGGGACTGGACGATGCTGATGATGGTGCCCGACTGGATCGACGCCAGGATGTTCACCGCCGCCCGGGACGCCGCCCGCACCAAGGGCGGGCCCGGCGTCGATCGACTCCGCCTGGAGACTCTGAATGAGGGCCGGTGCGTGCAGATCCTGCACCTGGGGTCCTTCGACTCCGAAGCCGCCACCCTGCACCGGCTGCACACCGAATTCGTCCCTGACAACGGCCTGCAGCTACGCGGCGTCCATCACGAGATCTATCTGTCGGACTTCACCCGCACCGCACCGGAGAAGCTGCGCACCATCCTGCGCCAGCCGGTGGCCTGACCACCGACCGGCCGGGCGACGTCGACGCCCTCAACCTGGCGCCGAGTGCGGTTCACTCCCCCGGATTCATATGCGGGTAGCTGGTGGCCGTGGGCGAGACCAGGGTCTCCTTGATCGCCCGCGGGCTGACCCAGCGCATCAGGTTCCACATCGACCCGGCCTTGTCGTTGGTGCCCGACGCCCGGGAACCGCCGAAGGGCTGCTGCCCCACCACCGCACCGGTCGGCTTGTCGTTGATGTAGAAGTTGCCGGCCGCATGCCGCAACTGGGCCTGAGCCTGGGCGACCGCCGCCCGATCGGTGGCGAACACCGCCCCGGTCAAGGCGTAGGCGCTGGTTTCGTCGACCAGCCGTAGGACGTTCTCGTACTCGGCGTCCTCGTAGACGAAGATGCCCAATAGCGGGCCGAAGTACTCGGTGGCCAGGACGTCCTGGTGCGGGTTGTCGGTGACCACCAGCGTGGGCCGGACGTACCAGCCTTCGGCGTCGTCGTAGCGTCCACCGGCGACGATCTGAGCGTCGTCCGACGACCGTGCCTGCTCGATGGCCGCACTCAGCTTGGCGAAGGCTCGCTGATCGATCACCGCGGAGGTGAAGTTGGTGAAGTCGCGCACGTCACCGACAGCCAGGGCCTCGGTCTGGGCGATCAAATCGTCTTTGATCGTGTTCCACAGGCTGCGCGGCAGGTACGTACGCGAGGCGGCCGAGCATTTCTGACCGGAGTATTCGAACGCGCCACGGATCAAGGCGGTGACCACCGCGGCCGGATCGGCGGACGGATGGGCGACCACGAAGTCCTTGCCGCCGGTCTCGCCGACCAGCCGCGGATAGGCCCGGTAGCCGGAGATATTGGCCCCTACTTGCGACCACAACCCCTGGAAAACCCGGGTGGACCCAGTGAAGTGAATGCCGGCCAGATCCGGGTGCTTCAGCGCGACATCGGAGACCTCGGCGCCATGTCCGGGGACCATGTTGATCACCCCGGCCGGCAGGCCAGCCTCGATCAGCAGGTCCATCCACAGTTGCGCGGCGAAGGTCTGAGTGAGGGCCGGCTTCCAGATCACGGTGTTTCCCATCAGCGCCGGAGCGGTGGGCAGATTGCCGGCGATGGCGGTGAAGTTGAACGGGGTGATGGCGTAGACGAAGCCGTCCAGCGGGCGATAGTCGAGGCGGTTCCACACTCCAGGGGAGTTGATCGGCTGATGGGCGTGCAGTTGGCGGGCGAAGGCCACGTTGAAGCGGAGGAAGTCGATCAGTTCACACGCCGAATCGATCTCGGCCTGCTGGACGGTCTTGCCCTGGCCCAGCATGGTGGCCGCGTTCAGCCGGTCGCGCCAGGGACCGGCCAACAGATCGGCAGCTTTCAGGAAGATCGCTGCCCGGTCGTCGAAGTCCATCGCGGCCCAGTCGGCCTTGGCTCGTCCGGCAGCAGCCACGGCAGCCTCAGCGTCGGCGGTGCCGGCTTGCCGCACTCTGGCCAGCAGTGTGGTGTGGTCCGAGGGCATCCGCACCTCGTAGTGGTCACCCACCCCATCGCGGACGGCGCCGTCCACCACCGGACCGACCTCGATCGGACCGGCCGCCAGCAAGGTGTCCAGTCCGCGCCGCAGGCTGGCCCGCTCGGGGCTGCCGGGGGCATAGCCACGCACCGGTTCATTGATCGGCGTCGGTACCTGAGTGATCGCTTCCACGTCTTCCTCCTCGGTCGCCTTCAGGTTCAGTCTCGTCCTATCGACGGCGACAGGCTCACCTCACGGCTTGTATACAGCATTGTATACAACGCTCCCCTGCTCTGCTTCTCTTGCCATCGAGGGACGCGAGCGCCGCTCAGGAACGGGACGGACGCAGCCCCAGCGAGGCGGCGATGATGTCGGCGGTGTGCCGGACGTGCGCGCGGGCGATCTGCTCGGCAGCGGAGGCATCCTTGGCCCTCAGCGCCGCCACCAGCGCCCGATGCTCGGCATCGACCACGGCGTCCTGCTCAGGGGTGAATCGCACCGGAGTGGCGAAGGTCCAGTAGTTGATCTTCGAGCTCCGGGCGAAGTTCGCCAGCACCCGATTGCCGCCGGCCTCGGTCACCAGATCATGGAACTCGCCATTGATCTCGTTGAACAACCGCCGGTTGGGCTCGCCCTCCATCTTCACGATCAGCGCGTCCAGTTGCGCCAGCTCAGCCTCGGTGATGCGCTCGGTCGCCAGTCGGGCAGCGGCGGCTTCCACCTCCGCCCGAGCCTCCAGGTACTCCAGGATCTCCTCCGGGGCGTGGTCACGGACCAGCCAGCCACGGTTCTGCAGCACCAGTCCTTCCTGCCGCAGCCGCAGCAAGGCCTCCCGAACCGGAGTGCGGCTCACATTCAAGGCGGCGGCCAGTTCTTCCTCGACAAGGCGATGGTTGGGCCGAAACTCGCCACTGAGAATGCCGTCACGGACCCGCTGGTGCACCACGGCTGCCGCGTTGTCGACAGCGGGGGCCGCGCCGGTCTGCTGCGGGCGAGAGTGGGTCACGACGGTCAGCCTAGTGCTGCGCTGCGCCGACGCAGCGCTCGCCGGCACAGCGGAGTGCCGCACCGGGTGGAAACCCGCTGCGAGTGGCCACGGCGAGAGCGCACCGCGACTAGCCTGCTGCCATGAGCGGCACCCCTCACCGACCTGTGCTGGCGATCCTGGGCGTCGCCATCGCCTTGAGCTCGCTGGACGCCACCATGGTGAATGTGGCGCTGCCGTCCATCCAGGCGACCTTTGACGCCCCCACTCCCCTGCTGCAATGGGTGGTGGATGCCTACGCGGTCACTTTCGCCGGCACCCTGCTGCTCGCCGGCGCCTTGGCCGACCGCTTCGGACGGCGACGAATCCTGGTGATCGGGCTGGCGGTGTTCGCCCTGGCAGACATTGGCGCCATGCTGTCGGACGCCATCGCGCCGCTGGTGGTCTGCCGCGCGATCATCGGAGTGGCAGCGGCCTTCATCCTGCCCGCGGCCCTGGGCATCATCATCGAACTCTTCCCCGATCCGCATGAACGCGCCTCCGCCATCGGCGTGTGGGCCGGTGTCACTGCCGTTGGCGTGGCCATCGGCCCCGTCGTCGGTGGCTTCCTGGTGGAGAACTTCGCCTGGTCGGCGGTCTTCGCCATCGGTCCGCCGATCGCTGCAGTGACCGCGGTGGTGGCGCTTCGCTATGTCCCCGAGTCCGCAGACCCCGACAACCCCCGACTGGACGTCTTCGGCGCTGTGTTATCCAGCCTCGGGCTGGCCGCGCTCGTCATCTTCGTGATCGAGGTGGCCGAGTACGGCATCAAGCCACTCACCGTCGGCCTCGCCGCTGCTGCCGTGGTACTGCTGGCGACCTTCGGGTGGTGGCAGACCCGGGTGACCAAGCCGCTGTTACCTCTGGAGTTGTTCGGCTTCCGCGGCTTCACCGTGTCGCTGATCATCGTCGGCCTGGTCTACGCCACGTTGATGGGGGCGATGTTCCTGCTGCCGCAGTATCTCCAACTCGTGCACGG
>JAJTBJ010000120.1 GCA_021286985.1 Propionibacteriales bacterium
GCCGCCGAACTCGGCTTCGGTGAGGGCACCTCGATCTACGACTCCAGCATCGTCTTCGGTGAGCCGAGCGTGGGCAAGAACGTGTGGATCGGACCGTTCACGATCATCGACGGCTCTGGCGGACTGAGCATCGGCGACGGCTGCAACATCTCCGCCGGGGTGCACGTGTACAGCCACTCAACGGCTCGGCGATGCGTGGCCGCCGGCGAGTTCGACCAGATCGAGAAGGAGCCGACCACCATCGGCGACTACGTGTTCGTCGGCCCCAACACGGTGATCAACATGGGGGTGACGATCGGCGACCATGCTGTGGTCGGCGCGGGGGCAGTGGTCACCAAGGACGTTCCGGCCTACGCCGTGGTGGCCGGGGTGCCGGCGCGCCAAGTGGCGACCGTCCGGCTCGGTGGCGAGGGCGGACGTCCGGAGTTCGACCCTATTTCTTGATCGCTGAGCGGTCGGCGGCGCCGGCTCGCCGCACCTGCTTGACCACATAGATCGGACGGCGGCGAGCGTCATCGGCGGTGCGCCAGGTGTATTCCGACAACATGCCCAGGGCGACCAGGTTGATCCCGCCGACCAGGCACACCGTCCCGCAGATCGCGGCCACGCCAGCGGCCCCGCCGAGGCCCAGCAGGGCCATCACCAGAGCGGCGATCAGCAGGAGCGCCCCGACACCGGCGAGGGTGAGGCCCACCCAGGTGAACCACTTCACCGGAGTGCGGGAGAACTCCACGAACGAGTCGAAGACCAGCTTCAGCTTGCGCCGGAAGGTCCACTTGCTGACCCCATACGGACGCGGCAGCTGGTCGTAGTAGACCCGCCGCTGGTCGAAACCGACCCAGGCCGCCATCGCCAATACGTTCCGGTTGGCTTCGGGCATGGCGTTTACCACGTCCATCACCGCGCGGGTGGCGAGCAGCTGGGAGGGGCCTTCGGCGGGGTAGCTGGGCACGTCGGAGGTGCGATGGAAGACCACCGAGAACAGTCGGGAGAATCGGCCCTGCACCGCCTGTTGCTGCACCCGGACGGCCCGCAACCCCCAGACCAGGTCGGCACCGGCCGTCCATTCGTCGAGGAACTGACCGATCGCGCTCAGCGGCTCCTGCCGGTCAGCGCTCAAGGTGATCGCCGCATCGCCGGCGGCGTGGGCGAAGCCGGCACTGATCGCGGCGTGCGAGCCGAAGTTGCGCGACAAGCTGACCACCTGCAGCGGCTCGCCCGCGTAGGCCAGCGCCAGCAGGGCCTCAGCAGTGCCGTCGGTCGAGCCGTCGTCGACGACGATCATCTCGAAGTCGTAGGCGGGGTAGGCGGCGACGATCTCGCGGAAGAAGTCGACCATCGCCGGGGCGTTCTCCACCTCGTTGTAGGCGGGGAAGATGAGGCTGACCAGCGGCCGTGCAGCATCAGCTCGAGTCATCGGGAAACCGCTCCTATTCGCCAGCGTTGAGCGAGCGTCACCTTACCGCAGCGGGCAGCCGGGGTAGCCCGCCCGCAGGCCCCGGGCCAACCGTCGCAGCCGGTGGTGCGGAGGGGAGTCAGTTCCGCCCGACGCCGTAGTAACGCCAGCCGGCGCGCCGCCAGGCTTCGGGATCGAGGACGTTGCGTCCGTCGATCACGATCCGTCCGCGCACCTTCGTCGCAGCGAGCGCGGGATCGAGCTCGCGGTACTGCTTCCATTCGGTCAGCAGGACCAATACCTCGGCGCCGTCGATCGCATCGGTCACCTCTTCGGTGTAGCTGAGCTGCGGGTGCAGGGCGGCAGCATTGGCGATCGCTTTGGGGTCGGCGCAGACGACGTCGGCCCCCAGGCCGTGCAGCCGCACCGCAACGTCGAGAGCAGGGGAGTCGCGGACGTCGTCGGACTCGGGTTTGAAGGCCAACCCCAACACCGCGACCCGGTGCCCCATCAAGTGACCGTCCAGTGCCTCGACGACCAGCTCGCTGATCCGCACCCGCTGCCGCAGGTTGATCGACTCCACCTCCTTGAGGAAGGTCAGGGTGTCGCCAAGGCCCAGTTCCTCGGCGCGGGCGCGGAAGGCGCGAATGTCCTTGGGCAGGCATCCGCCGCCGAAGCCGGCACCAGCGTTGAGGAACTTACGTCCGATCCGCTCGTCGTAGCCGATGGCGTCGGCCAGCTTGGTGACGTCGGCGCCGGTGGCCGCGGCAACCTCCGACATGGCGTTGATGAAGCTGATCTTGGTGGCCAGGAAGGCATTCGCGGCCACCTTCACCAGCTCTGCGGTCGCAAAATCGGTGGCCACCAGCGGGGTGCCGGCGGACAGGGCCTGGGAGTAGACCTGATCGAGCAGCGCGCGGGCCTTTTCGCCGTCGGGGCCGGCGGGCAACCCGTACACGATGCGGTCGGGGGAAATGGTGTCGGAGACGGCGACACCCTCGCGGAGAAACTCAGGGTTCCAGGCCAGCATCGCCTCCGGCTGCACCTGCTTGAGCCGCGCCTCCACGCTCGCCGCCGTGCCGACCGGCACGGTCGATTTGCCCGCGATCAGCGCCCCGGGTGCCACGTACGGGGCGAGGGAATCCACGGCGGCGTAGACATAGGAAAGGTCAGCGGCCTGCTCGCCCCGCTTCTGCGGCGTCCCCACCCCCAGGAAGTGCACCTGGGCATCGGCGGCAGCCGCGAAGTCGGTGGTGAACCGCAGCCGTCCGTTGGTCAGATTGCGCTGCAGAATCTCGACCAGGCCGGGTTCGTACAAGGTGGGCTGGGCGAGGTTCAAAGCCGCGACCTTGGTCGGGTCGACGTCGATGCCGACCACGTCGTGACCGAGCTCGGCCATGCAGGCGGCATGCACCGCCCCCAAGTAGCCGCAGCCGATGACCGACAATCTCATGTCAGGCTCCCGTCGGGATGAGGTGTTCGTGCACGTCGTTCAGCAGCGTACGGGCCCGCGCGGCGAAGGAGTGGTCACTGGCCACCGCGGCCGAAATGCGCGCCATCTCCGCGGCATCAGGGAAGGCCGCCAGACCCTCATCGCTGGTGAGTCGGGCCAGATCGTCCACCGTGCGGTACACCTGCACCGCTGAGGAGAACAACTCCTCCACGCCGGCTACCTCATCGCTGATCACGCGCGCACCGCTGGCGACCGCATCGAACAGGCGATTGGCCACGAACCCTTCAGCTGCCATGTCGGGGTGGTGATCGGACAGCACGATCTTGGCGCTGCGGTACAACGCGGGAAGGTCGGCGTTCATCACATAGTCGCCTTGGAGATGGCCGGGTGGGAGATACCGCGCCCACCGTTCGCCCCACACCTTCACCGGGACGCCGGCGGCGATGGCGTCCATGACGATCTGCCGGGGGCGATCCGGGCGGGTCTGGCCGACGAACACCACATCGGCGTCCGCGCCGGGCAGCTCCGCCGACGTGCGCGGATGGAACGCGGACGCGTCCGTGGCCTGCAGCAGCGGGCGGATCTCGACGCCCCATTCGGCACTCATCTTGGCTGCCCAACTCCGGGAGGCGGCGTAGACCAGGTCGAAGCCGGCCAGTTCTTCGGCGGTGACGTCCTCGGGGTGGCTGATGATCCACATCACGTTCAGTTGCCCCGGCTTCGGGGGGATCCGTCGAATCCCCCGCAGGACCAGGTTCACATCGTCGAAGGCGGTGGCCGCTGCGTCGTAGGAGCCGTGGCGGTAGCTGACCACTTCCTGGCCGAGTCCGGTGAGCGCGGCGGCGAGGTCGTCGACGAAGTGGGTGTCCCCCCACCGCATTCCGGACGCTCCGCCGGGGGCCGGGTTCTTGATGCTCCAGCGCAGCGGACGCTCGACCGAGCCGGGGCGCACCAGCACCGGCAGCGCGGCGGGATAGGCGCTGCCATCGCAGCGCAACGCCGACACCTCCAGACCCAGGCGCTCAAGCTCGGGGGCCGGTCCCACCGGCAGACGTCCACGCCAACGCTGCAGGAGCAGCCGGCGGTTCTCCGGGATCCGCAGGCCGCGCCCGGGCGTCCGGCCCTCCCGGTGTTCGACCACGGACGCCGGTTCGACCGCGAAGCTGCCCGCGCGCAGCTCGGCGGCGCGGAGGCACAAATCGATGTCCTCGGAGCCGTTGACGAAGATCGGGTCGAACCCGCGAAGCGCGACCACGTCACGGGCTCGCATCAGTAGGGCGGCGGCGGTCACGACGGCGAAGTCGAGGCCGGCGACACTGCGTCCGTCTTCGACGGGGTGCCCGGCCAGCGGGGTGCAGGGGAGGTAGCCCTCAGCCAGGAAGCGGGTGCCGGCAGATTGGATCGTCTGGTCGGGGTAGACCAGCAGCGGCTGCACCCCGAGCACCTGCGGATCGGCGAGGCGGGCCAGCAGCGGCGGCAGCCAGCCCGCGCGCACGGCGGTGTCGTTGTTGAGGAACAGGACGTATTCGCCACTGGCGTGCACCGCGCCGTAGTTGGAGCCGAGCGCGAAGTTGTAGTTGCGCTCCAGCCGCAGCACCGTGGTGGCGTCGAACGCGGCGATCGCGGTGGCCAGACCGAGGGCGTGCTGCAGGCTGGAGCCGTTGTCGACAACCAGGATCTCCACATCGTGGCCCTGGGTGTGCTCCACCAGCGCGGCGACTGCGTCCAGGGTCATCCGGGAGTCTTCGAAGACCGGTATCACCACCGAGACCCGTCCCGGCACCCGAGCTGCCACGCCAGCCTCGGCCTGTGCCCAGTCGATCAATTGCTCGCCGGCCGCCACCCACACACGGTGCTCGGAGTCGCCGCCGAACCCCTCGATCGAGGCAGGCACCGGCAGGTCGGCCACCGCCGGTTCGGCAGCAAGCCGGGCCGCGGCCTCGATGCAGGTCGCGCGCACCACCGAGTACGGCAACGCGAGCCGGACGGCTGGGGGCATGGCCGCAGTGACAGTGGTGTCCTTCAGTGCGGCGACCCGCTTCAGGGCGGTCTTGGCGGTGCGGTCGTCGCCGAGGGTGCGCGGGTCGAAGAACGCACTCCACGGTGTGCGCACTGCGGCGGGGGAGGTGAACCAGGCCAGCATCGCCTGAGCACCCCCGCGTTGCCACCTGGTCACTGCCTTGTCGGGGAGGTAGCCGAGGTTCACCAGCGGATGCGGCGAGAAGTGCCCCGCAGCTTTGGTGCGGACGAAATGCCGCGCGGCGGCGTGCGGTGAGGAGAACGAGGTCCCGACTTGGGCGGCATAGAAGTCGGCGTCGAAGACAGGGTGTTTCGCCAAGGCGCTCACGGTGGACTCGGCGAGCAGGTTGCGGGCCGACGCGGCTGATCGCGAGAGTGTGGCCGCCGCCAGTCGTCGCGGCAACGATGTCAGTGGTTGTGCCATCGAAGACGTCCTCTCGGAAGGTTCAGGAACCGCGCTGGGCATGCCCAACTCTGTCAGCGTCGCCCGGGGGTGAGCCGCTTCACCTCGCGAGCCACCCGGCGAAGGATTCGGCGAGGAAGCCCGGGCGCGGTGAGTCGCCCGGCCGCAGTGGGGCGGCGTTTGAACTGGGCCTCGTGATGAGCCTGCTTCAGCAGCAGGTACAGCGTGCGTCCGGTCGCGGAGTGATCTGCTGCGGCGATCCGAGCTCCGGCGTCCACGTTGATCCGAATGAAGTGGGTCCGAGCCTGTCGGAAAGCGGCATAGACCAGCTCACCCAGGACGGCGGCCGCCGCGCCGGAGACCGATTCGGCCAGTTGGCTCAATCGCACGCTGATGAGGAAGTAGTTACGAGCGGCAGCCTCACGGTCCGACGAGGTGAGCGGCGCGCTCGGCCGCACCAGATGGGTCAGGGCCACCCGATCGGTGTGGGCCGCCCGTCCTGCGGCCACGAGCGCGTGCGCGACCAAGAGGTCATCGGTGTACACCGCGGCATCGGACGAGCCGTCCATCCCCACCAGGAGCTGTCGATCGAACAGGTACAGCCACCCGACCGGGCGATACCCGCCGCGCTGGTGCTGCGCGGTCAACACGGCGAGCCCGCTGGTGGTCTCCATGGTGAGTGAGCGGCGGTAGTGGCCTTGCTCGGCGCGCCAGGTCTTGGCATCCACCTCGGGAGCGGCGAGGGTGTCGGCGTCGAAGCCGAGCACGTCGAGGGCGTCGGCCTCAGCGCGTTCGATGAGTTCGAGCAGCGCTCCGGGGAGCCAGCGATCGCCGGCCTCGGCGAACACCACCCATCGGCCCGTGGCGGCGGTCAGGGCGGCACCCACCCCGCGGGCAGCAGGCAGGACGCGGATGCGCGGGTCGGTCGCTGCGCGGTCGGTGAGGACCCGCAGCGTCAGGTCGTCCCCTGGACCGACAAGGGCGATCACCTCCGTGCTGATCTCCTCAGTGAGCACGGTGTCCAGGGTTGGCTCCACGAGCGCCTCAGCATCGTGGGCGCGCAGGATCACCGACACCGTCGACGCGACGGCGCCGCGATCCACCGCCGCAGAGGCGGGCGGGGCCGGTGCCGGTGCGGCGTCACCGGTGCGCAGGGCGTCCAGTTCTCGCAGGTTGGAGCGCACCTCGGCTCGGGCGACGGTGAGCTGCTGGGCGGTGGTCTGGAGCCGGCTGTACAAGAACTCCTGCGCCGAGGACGAACGCAGTTCGGCGAGCTGGTCGCGCAGTTCGGCGCGAAGGAAGTAGCTGGGTTCGCGGTCGAGGATGCCGAACTCACCCAGGAGGCGTGAGGTCAGCGCGTCGTGCATGGTCAGGTAGGCCTGCAGGCTGGTGGGCTTGCGAAGGTTCGCCAGGCAGAAGTCGAGGGCCAGGTTGGTGAAGCCGCGTTCGAAGACCTCGAACAACTCCGCCCGGCGCAGTTCGTCACGAATGGCCGACAGGGCATCGGCCCACACCAGCGGTTGAGCGTCACGGCTGCCGCGCAGGCTGGTGGTGTTTCCGGTGCGGTAGCTGAGCAGGTACTCATCGACGTAGCTGACGCGGTCGGCGTGGGCCAGGGCGCTGTAGGTGAAGAAGGCGTCGTTGGTGCGGCGCAACGACTGGAAGCGCACGCCCGTCGCGCGAATGAAGTCGGTGCGGAACAGCTTGTTCCACGCCGCCGGGTTGGTGGCGAGGAACAGACCGTCGGCCACCTCGCGCGCCGCGAACGGAGTGGTTTCGGGAAGAAGCTCCAGCCGCAACGGCCAGCTGACGGGGTTGGCGTCGCCGGTGCGCTCGTCCAGCACCCGGAATTTGCAGATCACCGCCTGGGCGTCGTCACGGATCGCTTGGGCATGCAAGGTGGCCAGCATGGAGGGGGCGAAGAAGTCGTCGGCGTCGAGGAAGCTGAGGTACTGCCCCGTCGCGTGGTCGAGGCCGGCGTTGCGGGCGTCCCCGGCGCTGCCGGTCGCCGGGCCCACGAGGCGCTGAAACCGAGGATCGTTGGCGGCGAAGGTGTCGACGATTTCGGCGGTGCGGTCGGTGGAGCCATCGTCAACGACGATCACTTCCAAGTCGGTGAGGGTCTGGGCGGCGATGCTGCGCAGGCACTCCTGCAGGTATT
The DNA here is from genome assembly GCA_021286985.1 of Propionibacteriales bacterium. GTDB lineage: Bacteria > Actinomycetota > Actinomycetes > Propionibacteriales > Propionibacteriaceae > Propionicimonas. The sequence goes on from JAJTBJ010000120.1 coordinate 7,433, forward strand.
TCTCCCCGTTGTGAACGGGCACGACCACCGACACGGCGGGCACGGAGCCTCCTGCGATTTCGGAGTAGGGATGGCGCGGGCTAGTCTAACCGCCCCTCTCGACACTGGGAGGGCCGGGTGCGGCAACCGTGGTGGGGGCCTTAGTCTGAGCGGCATGACCAACCCGTGGCAGCCCGAACGCTGGGAGCCGGTCGAGGGCTTCGCGTTCACCGACATCACCTATCACCGCGCCA
>JAJTBJ010000121.1 GCA_021286985.1 Propionibacteriales bacterium
GCCCGCCGAGACCCCTCCCCCCACACACCACGGTGGTTGAGCTTGTCGAAACCAAAGCGGCGCGCTACAAGTGCCGACTTGATCGGTTCGCCCACGGTGAGAGGCGCCTGGGCTTCGACAGGCTCAACCCGCTGGGATAGCCCCAACCCGTTCCGGAATGAGAAGTCGATGCGCACGGGACGGCGTTCGTCGGATAGATTGGCCGCTCGAAGCCTGGAGGCCTCGACGGCCCCGGGTTCGAGACCGAGGAGGGCTGCGTGGCTGATCCAGCAACCAACACCAGGCTTCAGGTTTCTCGCGTGGTTGCTGATGCGTCCGAAGTCAGCCGGGCATTGACCCGGATGGCGCACGAACTTCTCGAAGCCAACCACGGTGCAGCGAACCTGATTCTGCTCGGCATTCCCACCCGTGGGGTGCCCCTGGCGCGGCGACTGGCCGCGGCGATCGAAGATATCGAAGGCCATCCGGTGCGGGTCGGCGAACTCGACATCACGATGTACCGCGACGATCTGCGCGCCAACCCGACCCGCAACCCGGCCCGGACCGCCATCCCCGGCTCGATCGACGATGCCGTGGTGGTGTTGGTTGACGACGTCCTCTACTCCGGGCGCACCATCGGTGCGGCTTTCGACGCTCTGCGCGACCTTGGCCGGCCGAAGGCCGTGCGGCTGGCCGTCCTGGTCGACCGCGGCCACCGGGAACTGCCGATTTCGGCCGACACGGTGGGCCGCACCATCCAGGCCGCCGCCGATGAGCGCGTCTCGGTGCTGCTCAGCGAGTTGGACGAGACCGACGCCGTCACCATCACCAGGAGGCCTTGATGCGACACCTGCTCAGCTGCCGTGACCTCGATCTGACGACGACCACCGCGATCCTCGACCTTGCCGAGGAGATGCAGCAGGTGCAGTCGCGTCCGGTGAAGAAGCTGCCCGCCCTGCGCGGCCGCACCATCGTGAACATCTTCTTCGAAGATTCCACCCGCACCCGGACGAGCTTTGAGATCGCCGGGAAGTGGCTGAGCGCCGACACCATCAACGTGTCCGCCAAGGGATCGTCGGTCTCCAAGGGCGAATCGCTGCGCGACACCATGCTCACGCTCGACGCGATGGGCGTGGACGCCTTCGTCATTCGGCACGCCTCCTCCGGCGCGGCTGCTCAAGTGGCCAGCTGGGTCAAAGCCCAGGTGGTCAACGCCGGCGACGGCCAACACGAGCACCCCACCCAAGCATTGCTGGACGCCTTCACCATGCGGCAGCACTTCGCTCGCCACGACCTGGGCGGCTTCGAGGGCAAGCGGGTGGCCATCGTCGGTGACGTGCTCCACTCTCGCGTGGCCCGCTCGAATGTCATCTTGCAGCAGACCCTCGGCAGCGAAGTCGTCCTGGTGGCACCCCCCACCCTGATGCCGACCGGCGCCGACACCTGGGGCTGCGAAGTCACCAAAGACTTCGACGAGGTCCTCGACAGCTGCGACATCGTGATGATGCTGCGGGTGCAACGCGAACGTATGGCGGGCGGGTTCTTCCCGACCGAACGCGAATACACCGAAGCGTATGGGCTGACCCCCGAACGCCTGGCCGCGATGAAGTCCGGCGCGGCGATCTGCCACCCCGGCCCGATGAACCGGGGCGTTGAGATCTCCAGCGCCGCCGCCGACGCGGCCAACTCCCTTGTGCTCGAACAGGTCGCCGCCGGCGTGGCGATCCGGATGAGCGTGCTGTACCACCTGCTCGGCTCAGACGAAGGAGCAATGCACTAATGCCAAGCCTGTTGATCACCGGTGCGAAACTCGCCGACGGCACCACCACCGACCTGTTCATCGCCGACGGAGTCCTCGCCGATCCCGGCAGCGCACCCGCGGGCGTGGAGCGCATCGATGCCGACGGGCTGATTGCGATCCCGGGGTTGGTTGACCCGCACACCCACCTGCGCCAGCCCGGACGCGAGGACGCCGAGACCGTCGACACCGGGACGGCCGCCGCCGCCCGCGGCGGCTTCACCTGCGTGCACGCCATGGCCAACCTGACCCCGGTCACCGACACGGCCGAAGCGGCCGAATTCGTCCAGAGCCTCGGCGAGCGCGACGGGCATTGCGAAGTCCGCGTGGTCGGCGCAGTCACCAAGGGCCTCGACGGCGAGGAGTTATCCGAGCTCGGCCTGATGGCCAACTCCCGAGCGAACGTGCGGGTGTTCTCCGACGACGGTCGCTGCGTCGCCGACTCGCTGGTGATGCGCCGCGCGCTGACCTACGTGAAGTCCTTCGATGGGGTCATTGCCCAGCACTCCCAGGACCCGCGGCTGGCCGGGCCGACAGCGTGTTGCCACGAGTCGGAATGGTCCGGAAAGTTGGGCCTTCCCGGGTGGCCGTCCCAGGCCGAGAGCATCATCGTGGCCCGCGACGTCCAGCTCGCCGAACTGACCGACTCGCGCATCCACGTCTGCCACGTGTCCACCGCCGAAAGCGTGGAGGTGATCCGCTGGGCCAAGAAGCGCGGCATCAAGGTCACCGCCGAGGCCACCCCGCACCACCTGCTGCTCGACACGCCGCTGGTGGCCGGCTACGACACCACTTTCAAGGTGAACCCGCCGCTGCGCACCTCAGAGCACCTGGAGGCGATCCGTGAAGCCCTCGCCGACGGCACCATCGACATGGTCGGCACCGATCACGCCCCCCACGCCCGCCAAGACAAAGACCATCCGTTCGACGTTGCCCTGCCGGGCATGATCGGGCTGGAGCAGGCCCTGGCCGTGGTGATGGAAGTCATGGTGAACACCGGCCGGATGGACTGGCCGACCCTGGTGGAGCGGATGAGTTTCGCCCCCGCACGGCTAGGCCACACCCCGACCCAGGGACGCCCGTTGGCAATCGGCGAGCCGGCCAACGTCACGCTGGTCGATCCCAGCGCGCGGGCCACCGTGGACGCCGAACAGTCCCGCTCGCGGGCCCGCAACAACCCGTACCACGGACGCGAACTCCCCGATCCGGTGATGGCGACCATCTGGGCAGGGAAGGTCACCTACCGCCGCTGAGGCCCGGCGGGGGGTATCCTGACCGCCACCACCCCTATCCCTTGCGAAAGGGTCACGATGGCACCACCCCGCCGTCCCAGTGTGAAAGATGTTGCCGAACTCGCCGACGTCTCGATCGGGACAGTCTCCAACGTGTTGAACCGGCCGGACCTGGTTGCACCAGCCACCCGCGCCCGAGTCGAGGCGGCAATGGAGCGACTCAACTATCACCGCAACGCCTCAGCCCGGCAGCTGCGTGCCGGCGTGTCCAACATCGTCGGCGTGGTCGTCTCCAACGTGTCCAACCCGTTCTACACCGAGTTGATCCGCGGCATCGAGGACCGGCTCACCGACGTCGGCCACAGCCTGATCATCTGCAGCTCCGACAACGATCCGGAGCGAGAAGCGCGCGCACTGCGGCTGCTGGGTGAGCAAGGCGTTCGCGGGGTGCTGATCACCCCCAACGACGCCACCCGGTCGCAGCTGACGGGACTCACGGACATGGGCATCCCGGTGGTGGTGCTGGACGCCCACCTGGACGGCTATTCGAGCGTTGCCCTCGACCACTTCCGGGGCGGACGCCTGGCCGTTGAGCACCTGCTGCAGCGGGGCCACCGGCGGATCGCGATCATCGCCCGCAAGATCCTGCAGCCCAGCCAGGAGCGTTGCGCCGGCGCGATCGCGGCAGTCACCGATGCGGGCCTTGACCCTGCCGAGGTGCTCACGATCACCCATATCGACGAGGCCAGCGCCAACAGCGGGCAGCGGGCGATCGCGCCCGTGCTCGACGCCCCGAACCCACCGACGGGGGTCTTTGCGCTCAACGACATCGTCTCCCTCGGCGTGCTGCGGGAACTGCGTCGGCGCGGATTACGCGTGCCGGAAGACGTTGCGGTGGTCGGCTACGACGATCTGTTCCTTGCCGCCGAGCTGATGGTGCCGCTGACGTCGGTGCGCCAACCGATGCGCGAAATGGGGTGGTCCGGGGCCGATCTGCTGCTGGCCGGGACGTCACACCAGGTGTTCACCCCAGAGCTGATCGTGCGCGCGTCGACCGACTTCGATCGCAACTAGAGCGTCTTCTGCCATGTGATCGCACGCAGGCGGCCCAGCCTCACCAGGCGTACCCCTTTGGAAGACAGGGCCTAGCGGGGAGGCTCTCCGGATTCAGCCGGCCAGCGCTGGGCCGCGTCCAGCATGATCGGCGGCAGTGGCACCGGACGGGCGTTCGCGTCGCCAGCGACCACCACCGTGCGCGTACGGACGAGCACGCGGCCGTCCAACGGGTCGACGACCTCGGCGATCATGGTCATCGAGGTGCGCCCCACTCGTCCGATTGCGGTGCGCACCTGATAGGGCTCCGGACGCAGCAGGATCTGCCCGAGGTAGTCGACGTCCTGGCGGGCCACCATCCACAACAGGCCGGCCTCGGCGGCCGCCTGCATTCGGTGCGGCCCGTCGGGGTCGGGGCTCATCCGCACTCGGGCCTCGGCGATGTAGTCGAACACCCGCACGTTGTTGACGTGGCCGTAGGAGTCCAGATCAGACCAGCGCACGGTGAACTCGTACACGTCGGCCTGCTGGCCGACCTGCCAGCGTCCCAGCGGCGCGAACGGCACCAGTTCTTCAGACTGATCAGCGAACCAACGCCGCTCGGCACCGGTCATCCGCCGTACCCGGTTGGCGCGGTAGTCGAACAGGCACAATGTCGAGCGCCCGCGAGCCACCTCGCGATCGTTCTGCAACACCGAGTAGCCCAACACGAACCGGGACGCCCCGACCGTGCCAACACTCAGCGCGATGGCCACCGGCTCAGTGCTGAAGTTGATCGGCACCAGGTATTCGATCTGGTGGCCGACGACCATCGTGGAGTCGCCGAGCAGGTGCGCGTTCGGGCCTGCCAGCAGCCACTCCACTCGGGCTTCCTGCAGGTAGTCGGCGATCACCGCGTTGTTGACGTGCCCCTGGGCGTCCAGATCGACCCACCGCAGTCCGACGGTGGCGGTGTAGCTACTCACTCGATCGTTTCGTCGTCGTAGAGGGAGGCGACCACGTCGGCGTACTGATCGGTGACCACCTTGCGCCGCACCTTCATGTTCGGCGTGACTCCGCCGTCGTCGACGCTCAGTTCGGCCGGCAGAACGGCAAACCGTTTCACCGTCTCCCAGCGTTCGAGCTTGGCGTTGGCCGAAGCCATGAACCGCTCCAGGGTGTTGCGCAGCTCGGGGTGCTGGGTGAGTTCGGCGTAGGAAAGGTCACTGAGCCCCTTGCGATTTGCCCACTTGGCCAGGTTGTCACGGTCCATGGTCAGCAGCGCCGAGATGTACTTGCGGCCATCACCGACGGCGACCACCTGCGACACATACGGGATGGTGGCCGCGATCACCGTCTCGACCTTCACCGGGGCGACGTACTTGCCGCCGGAGGTCTTCATCAGATCCTTCTTACGGTCGGTGATCGACAAGTAGCCGTCGGCGTCCAACTCGCCGATGTCACCGGTGTGGAACCAGCCGTCGATCAGCACCTCGGCGGTGCGCTCGGGGTCGTTGTGGTAGCCGCGCATCACGCCCGGGCCTTTGATCAGGATCTCGCCGTCCTCGGCGATCTTGATCTCGGTGCCGGGCAGTGCCGGCCCGACCGTGCCCAGGCGCGGCTTCTGCGGGACGTTGAAGCAGCTGATCGCGCTGGTCTCGGTCATGCCGTAGCCCTCGACCACCAGCAGTCCGGCGGAGTAGAACCAGGCCTGCACCTGGGCGCTCAGCTTGGCCGAACCGGAGATGAAGAACTCGACGTTGCCGCCCATCCGCTCCTTCAGCTTGCTGAATACCAGCTTGTCGGCCAGTTCGTAGGCCACCTTCATCGAGGCCGGCATCGGCCGTCCGTCCAGGCGGTAGTCACGCGACGCCCGGCCCACGGCGAAGGCCCAACGGGCGATCCGGCCCTTGATCGCGCCCCGTGGCGACGACAGCAGCACCGCGGCGCGCACCTTTTCGAAGATCCGGGGGGCGCCACACATGAACTCCGGGCTGACCTCACCGAGACCTTTGACGATCTGGTCAACACGGCCGTCAACCGCAGAGCTGAAGCCGATGGCCATTTGGGCGGCGATCAGGGCCTTGCCGAAGACGTGCGACAGCGGCAGCCACAGGTACTGCATGTAGCTGGGCGGAATGATGTCCATGTCGCGCAGGGTGATGCCTTCATAGACCCAGCAGCTGTGCAGCAACTCGACGCCCTTGGGACGTCCGGTGGTCCCGGAGGTGTAGATCAACGTGGCCAACTGGTCGGTGCCGGTGCCCGCGATCGCGTCATCGACAGCGCTGGGCGTCGCGTCCAGGTGCTGCTCGCCCCGGGCGACGAACTGCGCCCAGCTGAGCACTCGCTCACCGTCGGCGCCCGCGTCGCCGTCCATCAGGACGATGTGGGACAGCGCCGCAACCAGGGTCGGGTCGGCGTCCACCTTGGCCAGCTGGTCGGCGTTCTCGGCGAACATCATCACCGAGCCGGAGTTGGTGACGATGTGGGCGAAGTCCTCCCCCACGGTGTTGGGGTAGATCGTGGTCGTGGCACCGCCGGCGCAGTTGATCGCCAGATCGGCGAGCACCCACTCGATCCGGGTGCCGGCCACGATGGTGACCCGCTCTTCGCTCTTGAGACCGAGAGCCAGCAGCCCGGCCGCCAGGACGTCCACGCGTCGTTGCGTTTCGGCCCAATCCAGGCTCACCCATTGCTCGTCGCGATCGCGGTAACGGAATGCCTCACCTGCAGGGGTCTTGGCTACCCGCCAACGGAACAGTTGACCGACATTGGTCGCTTCAGCGAGTTGATTCATCGCCGACATCACCCTCTCGTCGCGCCCCGCACCTGCAGTGGCGCGGTCGCAGTCTAGGACTGTGCTCAGCCTAAGCTGCGGAACGCCTCCGGCGCAGGGGTCAGTAATCGTGAATGCTGAGGCGTTTTCGCCACAAATGGTGATTTTCGGGGAGCGCTGCCGCATCAGTGATTGAAACCTCAACATCGCGTAAGATAGCCGGCATGCAGACGACCACCATCACCCCCCGCTGGCTCGACGCCGAGCAGCAGGTGATCTGGCGCGCCTTCCTCAGTGGCACGAATCGGGTCTTCACCGAACTCGACGCTGAATTGCGCCGCTTCGGCCTCGATCTGGGCGAGTACGAGATTCTGGTGAACCTGTCGGAGAGCCCCGACCACGAGCTGCGGATGTCAGAGTTGGCCGACCGCGTGCGTCAGTCGCGTTCACGCCTCACCCACACCGTGGGACGCATGGAGGCCAAGGGGATCCTGGTACGCAACGCGTGCCCGTCCGACGGCCGAGGGGTGAACGCCCGGCTCACCGAGCACGGCTACGCCTTGCTGGTCGAAGCCGCGCCCTACCACGTTGAGTCGGTGCGCCGCGCGCTGGTCGACGTGGTCGACCCCGCCGACTTCGAGGCCCTCGGGCGAGCGATGGTCGCCGTCGTCGACGCGCCTGCCGCGGAGTGACGCCGGGCCGACGCGCAAGGTAGCCGCGCTCAGATCGATTTCCGCTGGTTGCGCAGCGGCGCAGCCGCGTGTCTCGATTTCCGCTGGTTGAGCAGCGGCGCAGCCGCGTGTC
>JAJTBJ010000122.1 GCA_021286985.1 Propionibacteriales bacterium
CGGCCGGTACCTACTCCTCCACCATCACCCTCACGCTGGTCTCCAACTGAGTCCCTCCGGTGGGGTCGGACGGTCACAGACCCCGACCCCACCGGAGCCCAGTGCCAGCTGCTGAAGACAGGTCGCCCGCGTCCGGAGCCCCGGGCGCGGGCGACCACTTTCCACGCTCACCGCTCCACCTCCGATGAGAGGAACACCATGACCGGGTCATTCACCTCGTTGCCCGTTCGGCTTGCCGGACTGCTCACCGCGGCCGCCATCAGCGTCGGTTCGCTGTCCGGGTGCGCGTCCGCCGGCACGCCGTCCTGCACCAACGCACCGGTCTTCCTGGTGGACAACACCACCGCCACCACGATCACCCCCGGCGCGCCGCGCGAATGGGACGACCGCAACGGGGTGGTGCTGTCCGCACGCCCGGTCCCTGCCGACATCGGCGACAGCTCCTGGGCCAACTTCGCCCCGGTCAGCGGAGCCACCAGCTTCGTCACGTTCCTGGCCGCACCCGGTGCCGAGCACGCCCCCAGCTCCTGGCGTCTGTGGGGCGACATCGCCCCCATCGATGCCGGCGTACAGCTCCCGGCGGCCTGGCCGGGCAACTTCGACCATGGCGTCGGCGCACCGGTCAAGGCCAGCGGTGGCACCTACAGCATGGGCATCGCCTACCTCGACGGCAGTTCGCTGGATTCCGCCCACGTGATCGCCGCCTATCTGACCACCGTGACCATCACCGCAGGCACCGGCCAGTGGACGTTCAGCGACGCTCCGACCTGCGCTCCGGGCGCGGCGTCCGACCGCCCAGCACACGCCTGAATCTGGTGCCACTGACCGGGGGCGTGATCCCTTCGTCCGCTGTTCACCTGGGAGCCGCCCAGCGGCAACCCAACGCCAGACTGCGGCCTTCAAGGTAGAACCATGAGACTTGCGCCTGGTGCGCGTCGCCTCGGCGCGCTGCTGACCTTCGCGGCCATCACACTGGCCGGCTTCACCCTCGCCGCCCCGGACGCGCGCGCCGACGACACCGTCGGCATCGCGATCGCGCCGGTGAACGCCAAGGGCGAGACCGACGGACGCAGCCGCTTCAGCTACCAGGCCTCCCCCGGCCAGAAGGTCAGCGACCACGTGAAGGTCACCAACGCCGGCACCACCCCGCTGAAGGTCACCGTCTTCGCCACCGAGGCCTACAACGACGAGAAGGGCGACTTCTCGCTCAAGCCGTCCGATCAGAAGGCCACCGGTGCGGCCGGCTGGGTGACCTTCGACGGCAAGCCGCAGTTGACGCTTACGCTCAAGCGCGGCGAGTCCCGCACGGTCGCCTTCACCGTCGACATTCCCAAGGACGCCACGCCTGGCGACCATCCGGCCGGGGTGATCGCCTCAGCCACCACCGAAGGCCAGGTCACCGTGGAGCGGCGGATCGCCGACCGGCTGTACGTGCGGGTGGCCGGCGACCTGCAACCCAATCTGACCATCAGCAGCTTCACCGCCGACTACCGCTCCGGTCTCAACCCCTTCGACGGCGCCACCCGCGTCACCGCCACCATCACCAATTCCGGCAACGTCGCCCTGGAAGGCACCACCACCCTGACCGGCGCCACCTGGTTCGGCATTCCGGTCGGCCAACTTTCCCGCGCCGAGTTGCCGGAGATCCTGCCGGGCAACACCACCACCGTCAGCTACGACCTGAAGGGAGTACCACAGGTGGGCTACGCGGTGACCCGGATGCTGCTGCAGTCCGGGATCTCCGGCGACGCCCCCGACCCAGGCCCCCTTCCGGTCGTCCAACGAGACGCGTTCGTCCTGGCCCTGCCCTGGGTGCCGTTGGGCGTGATCGTCCTGGGCGTCGGCGGCTGGTTCCTGTGGCGCTGGTACCGCGCCCGCGAGGATCGGCTCAATCTGGAGTGGGCCGAGCAGACCGAGGCCGACGCGCGCCGTCAGGCCGAGGAGGACCTGGCCGTGCGCACGTCCGCCGCCGGCTCCCCCATTGCTGAACCCGTTGCCGCCGAACCGCAAGGGCGGGAGAGCCGGTGAGGAGCATCACTCAGCTCCCCACCATCGTGTCGACCATCTTCGGCACCCTCGCCGCTGCGGTGGTTCTCGCTGCCACCCCGAGTCTGGCCACGCCCGTCCTGCCTGGGGACGACACGTCGGTGATCGTCGTGGTGGCCAGCACCAGCCCGACCGCAGGCACCAGCACCAGCGCCTCCCCCTCGACCTCGCCGACTGGTTCGGCGCAGCCGTCGTCGACCTCGACCACCGCCCCCACCAGCGGTTCCAGCGTGTCGGCGAGCTCCGCGCCGACCAGTGGCACCACGGCCGGACCGGGCGGTGAGCAGAGCATCGGCGGGGTGCTGTACGTCAGCGGCCTGACCTGGGTCTACACCCCCTCGATCAACCCGTTGGCCGGCACCCTTGATCTGCATTTCACCGTGCGCAATGTGTCCAAGACCACCGCCACCGGCAGCGCCCACATGTGGCTCAACGGGATCTTCGGCGTCACCGTGGGCCAGCCCATCGACGTCCCCGTCGACAACCTCAAGCCCGGCGAGACCCGAGTGGTGGCCGGCACGATCGGTTCGCTGTCGCAGTGGACGTTCGTCAATGCCAGCGCCACCTTCACCCCACCGCCGGTGCTGGACGGGGTGACGCTGACGCCCCTGACCCGCAACACCACCGTGTGGTACGTGCCGTGGTTCATGCTGCTGGTGATCGCCATCCTCAGCATCGCCTTGTTCGAGGTTCGCCGCCGGCGATTCGCCCGCGAGGCCGAGCAGGCCCTTCTCGACGCGGCCACCGCTGCAGCCGGGAGCACGCAACCGTGAGCGCACCAGCGATCGTTACCCCCGACAAGACCGGCGGCCCTCCAACGAAGCCCGCACGTCGGCCCCGCCGTGGGGTCGGCCAGCGCAGGCGACCCCCACGCCGTCCACGTCCGGCCCCTCGGCAGCTGTCTACCCGTGACCAGCTGATTCGGGCCGGGCTCGGCATGGTGGCGGCGGTGATCGTCGGCTTCCTGGTGAACCTGACCATCTTGGGACCGTTACGTCACGTGGTGGCCCAAGAGCAGCTGCGCGCCACCTACGCCGAGCAGCTGGCCGGCGGCATGGCGCCGGTCAGCGAGGGCGACTACAACAACGTCCTGCTCAACGACGGCGACCCGGTGGCGCGGTTGGAGATCCCCGCCCTGGGCGTGAACGAGATCGTCGCCGAAGGCACCTCCTCGGCCGTGCTGGCCAAGGGCCCCGGCCACCGTCGCGACACGGCCCTGCCAGGGCAGTCGGGAGCCGTGGTGCTGATGGGCCGAGCCGCAGCCTTCGGCGGCCCGTTCAGCCGGATCCAGGAACTCCCGCCCGGGGAGACCATCAGCGTGATCACCGGCCAGGGCGAGCACATCTACCGGGTCACCGGGGTGCGTTACGCCGGTGACCCCGCACCGCCGGCGATCACCACCGGCACCGGACGGTTGGTGCTGGAGACCGCCCGCGGTGGGCCGTTCATGCCCAGCGGCATCGTCCGGGTGGACGCCGACCTGGTCTCGGCCGTCCAACCGAACGGAGCCCGGCTGACCAGCTACACCACCTTGCCGGCCGAAGATCGCGAGCTGGCCAGCGACCCGACCACCGCCTGGGCGCTGGTGTTCGCCCTGCAGTTCCTGATCCTGGCCGAGATCGGCACCGTGTGGGCCTACCGCCAGTTCGGCTGGCGCAAGGTCTGGGCGGTGGCGGTGCCAGTCATCCTGCTGAGCGGAGTGCTGGTGGCCGACCAGATCACCCACCTCCTCCCGAACCTGATGTGACAAGAGACGAGTGCCAATGACCATGGAAGACGCGCGCGACTTCGAACCGTTCGACGACGAGTTCGTGGTCCCGCCGACCCATCGCCTGCCCCCGCCTCCTTCGGCGATCACCTCTGCCGAGCGGGAGGCGACCGAAGTGCTGGACGCCGTGGTGGCCGCGGCGGCCGCCGGCGAGTACGACGAGCTGCCGCCACCCGCAGACCCCGCCCAGTGGCCGACCGCTGCACTTCCGGAGGTAGCGCCGACCTTTCTGCCCGCAGCGCCGCCGATGGCCGCACCGATCAACCCGCCCAGCAGCACCGGCGGTGGCGAACCACCCGACGTCGTCCTGGACGCAGCCTCGGCGGCCGCGATCGGTCTGGCCGGGCTGCATGCGCGCAACATCTCGGCCTGGTTCGGTGACCATCTGGTGCTGGATCGGGTGAGCCTCGACATGCCGGCCGGCCAGATCACGGCGCTGATCGGGCCGTCCGGCTGCGGCAAATCGACCTTCCTGCGGATCCTCAACCGGATGCACGAACTGGTGCCCTCGGCCACGATGGCCGGCGAGGTGCTGCTCGACGGCGACGACATCTACGACCGCCGCCATCGCCTGGTGGACGCCCGCAAACACATCGGCATGGTGTTTCAGAAGCCCAACCCGTTCCCGGCCATGTCGATCTACGACAACGTCCTGGCCGGGCTGAAGCTCACCGGGCTGAAGGCCGGACGCGACCAGCGCGACGAGCTGGTCGAAACCAGCCTGATCAGGGCCGGGTTGTGGAAGGAGGTCCGCGACCGGCTTCGCCAACCCGGCGGCGGCCTGTCCGGCGGCCAGCAGCAACGGCTGTGCATTGCCCGCTCGCTGGCCGTCCAACCCCGGGTGCTGCTGATGGACGAGCCGTGCTCGGCCCTGGACCCCACGTCCACCCGGGTGATCGAGGAGACCATGCTCGAACTGCGACACCAGGTGACCATCGTGATCGTCACCCACAACATGCAGCAGGCCCAGCGGGTTTCTCAGCAGTGCGCCTTCTTCCTCGCCGCCCAAGGCCAACCCGGCGTGATCGTCGAGCACGGCGACACCGAAGCGATGTTCGGCCAGCCGCAGGACGAGCGCACCTTCGACTACGTCAACGGACGATTCGGCTGAGCCATGGACCTTCGCTTCCGAGTCGAGAGCAGGTGGCACCGGCTGGCTGCCACGGTGGCCACCGCGGTGGTGGTGATGGCGGTGACCGGTGGCGCCATCGGCGGCTTGGCCTACGCCGCCAGCCTGCGTACCGCGGCTGCCTCGCGCGCGCCCGTCCCGGTTCCGCAAGCGCCGGTCGAGGTGCCCGCTCCCGTCGCGGCAACGCCCACCCAGGCCAGCGAGTTGCCCCGCGACCGGATCGACCAGGCCTGGGCCACCCGAACGGCCGCCCGCACCGGGATCCCGCTGCGGGCCTTCCTGGCCTATGCCGCCGCCAGCCTGCAGTTGGAATCCGAGCAGCCCAGTTGCGGGATCTCGTGGAACACGCTGGCCGGGATCGGCCTGATCGAGTCGGCGCACGCCAGCCATGGCGGAGTGCAGCTGCTGGCCAGCGGACGCACCGACCGGCCCATCCTCGGGCCGGTGTTGGACGGCCGCCGCACCGCGCTGATCCGCGACAGCGACCAGGGCCGCTGGGACGGCGACGCCAGCTACGACCGGGCGGTCGGCCCCATGCAGTTCATCCCAGGCACCTGGCGTCGCTGGGGCGCCGATGCCGACGCCGACGGCGTGGCCGACCCCAATCAGATCGACGACGCCACCCTGACCGCGGCCCGCTACCTGTGCGCCGACGGCTCAATGCGCAGCCCCGCGGGCTGGCGGGCGGCCGTGCTGTCCTACAACCACTCCGGTGAGTACGCCGATCGGGTCGCCGGGGCCGCCAACGCCTACGCCGCCAAGGCCTCGGCATGAGCGCCCAAACCAGCGGCACGCCCGCCCCGTTCGCCGATCGGTTCGTCCTCGGCCCGCTGCTGGGCTCTGGCGGATCCTCGGCGGCCTACCGCGCCACTGATCTGGTCACAGGGGCCCCGGTCGCCCTGAAGGTGCTGCACCCGCATCTGTGCGGCACCGCCGCGGCGCGCGCCGCCTTCCTGGCCGAAGCTGAGCGGCTGGCCGCGGCCCGACACCCCAACATTGCCGTCGTTCACGACTTCGGGGTGGACGACGCCAGCGACATGCCCTTGGCCTGGATCGCGCTGGAACTGATCGAAGGTCCCAGCTTGGACGCGCTGATCCGGCAGCGGGGCGCCCTGCCCCTGACCATCGCCACCGAGGTGATGACCGGCGTTCTGGACGGACTGGCCGCCGCTCACTCCGCCGGGCTGGTGCATCGCGACATCTCGCCGGCCAATGTGCTGCTGCGAGCCGCCTCCAAACACCCCACGGCCGACGACGTGCGGCTGATCGACTTCGGCTTGGCCGAGCAGAGCGGACGCAACACCGTCGGCTCGGAACTGCTCACCAGTCACCTCGATCCGTCGACCCGGCCACAGGCCGCCGGCAGCGTCGGTTATGTGTCTCCGGAGCAGGCGTTGGGTCAACCGGTGACACCGTCAGGCGACATCTACCAGGCCGGTGCCGTGCTGTACCTCCTGGTCACCGGCGAGCCGCCGTTCCGTCGTCCGAGCGCGGCGGCGACGGTGCGGGCTCATCTCAGCGCCCCACCCCCGGTGCCGTCGGCGGTGATGCCATCGGCCCGCGCCCTGGACGACGTGGTGACCACAGCGATGGCGAAGCGTCCCGAGGACCGCTTCGCCGATGCCGTGACCTTCCGCGAAGCTCTGCGGCGGGCCCAGCGGACGGCACCGCCACCCACCCGAGTGCTGCCGTCCGTCCCTCCTCAGCTGGGTCGGTCCGCCCGCCCCGCGGGCTTTACCGGCGGACTCGATTACCTCAACGCCCCCGCGACCGCACCGGCGACCAGCAAGCGCGGACGTCCGCCGAAGGCGCCACCCACGGGCTCGGCGGCGCCACTGGCCGCGATCGCCTTGCTGGCGTTGGCGGCCGTCGCGGTGGCCACCGCCACCAGTTCCCACCCTCAGCTGCAGGCCATGCCACCGGCCTTGCCCGCCTCAGCCACCGCCACCCCGTCGCCGTCAGCCGCACCCAGCCCGCCACCCACCGTGGTGGTGCCGCTGCTACCCGGCTCGTTGGGCGAGGCCGAGGCTGCTCTGAGCCAGGTCGGCTTGCGGCTCGGCAAGGTGACCCAGGTGTTGTCGGCCGAGCCGGCCGGCACGGTGTTGCGACAGCGTCCGGCCGCCGGCAGCGCGGTGGCCGTCGGGGCGGCGGTGCAGCTCACGGTGGCCTCCGGCAACAACGCCGTGCCGGCGGTGAGCGGGCTCAGTGTGGCAGCGGCATCGGCGGTGCTGGAGTCCTCAGGTTTCACCCTCGCCGACGCCTCCCGCGAACTCGGCCCCGACGAAGTTGTCAGCGAATCTCAGCCCGCCGTCGGCACGTCCCTACGCCTGGGAGTGGCGGTCACCTTGGTGGTCGCCCTGGAACCGTCGCCCAGCCCCAGTCCCGCCTGAAAAGAGACGAGGATCGGCATGCTTCTCTTCCGGCCCCGCGGCTGCCATGATTCTCGCGTGAACGCCGTTCCGCGCCCGTCCGGCGCCACCCACCTCCGCCGCGCATCACTCGCCGCAACCCTCGCCGTCGCCCTGATCGCCACGCTGCTCCCAGCCACCACCGCGGCCGCCGACGACACCGTCACGATCCCCGACG
>JAJTBJ010000123.1 GCA_021286985.1 Propionibacteriales bacterium
AGGGCAGGAAGTCCTCCTTGAACAGGCACTTCATGCCGTCGGCCAGGGCCTGGCCCAAGCCGAAGGGGCCGTTCATGATCGGGCCGAGGCGGTGCTGCATCTTGCCGACCAGCCGCCGCTCGAACCACACGTTGAAGATGGTCCAGGTGAGCAGCAGCACCACCAGGACGATCACCTTGATCAACATCAACCACCAGGGATCGTTGCTCACTGCGCACCTCCAACGCTCAGCACCACGTCGTCGCCATGGACGACGCCGAGTTCGCCGATCGGCGTCCCCGGTGAGTTGGTCGGCACCCACACGGCACCGTCGATCATCGAAGCGGTCACTTCCACCGCCAGCTCGTACCACCCGGCCGGGCTGGTCACCACGACCGAGTCACCCGTGGACACCCCCACCGCGGCGGCTTGCGCCGGGCTGAGGCGAGCCACCGTCGGCTTCGCGGTGGCGGCCAGGGCCTCCTCGCCGTCCTGCCCGCGGCCGCCGTCCAGCAGCATCCGCCAGGTGGCCAGCTTCACGGTCTCAGCAACGGCGGGTTTGGCCTTCTTGGCCGCACGACCGCGCGTGCGGGTGCCAACTTCCGGCTTGATCGGCTGGTCCCATGTCCCGAGTTCGGTGAACTCGGCCAGGGCCTGAGCCGCGGTACGGAATCCCAGCGGGGTGCCCATCGCATCAGCCAGCGCCGCCAACACCCGAAGATCGGTCATCGGCGCGTTGAGCTGCTTGATCACGGTGTTCACCCGGCCCGGACGGTGCTCCCAGTTCAGGTAGGTGCCCGCGTGCTCTTCGATCAGCGCCACCGGGAAGACCACGTCCGCGGCCTCGGTGACCTCGGAACGACGGCATTCCAGCGACACCACGAAGCCAACCTTCTCCACCGCGGCCCGCGCTGCCTGAGCGTCGGCGAAGTCGGAGAGTTCGACTCCGGCCACCACCAACGCAGCGAGATCGCCGTCCGCGGCGGCAGCCAGCATGGCCGGCGCCTCCAGGCCCTCCAGTGGCGGCAGCGACTCCAGGCCCCACGCGGTGGCGACGTCGACGCGAGCGGCAACATCGGTCACCGGACGTGCGCCCGGCAGCAGGCTCGGCAGGCAACCCGCCTCAATCGCACCGCGATCGCCCGCGCGCCGCGGCACCCAGGCGAAGCGAGCGTCGGCGGCGTCGGCCGCTTCGACCACCGCCGTCAGCGCACCCGGTGCCAGCGCAGCCCGCTCGCCGACCAGGATCACGTCGCCGGCCGACAGGGTCAGCCCGGCCACGGCCTCAGCTTCGGCCCCCGGCAGGGTCGGCACCAGCGTCGCCTTCAGCTTGGCATTGCCGCTGGAGAGGAAGGGCGCCACGGCCGTCACCGACTGCCCCTTCTTGCGAACCGCCTTGCGGAGTCGAAGGAAGACGATCGGCGATTCTTCTTCGGGCTCGAACCCGACCAGGAACACCCGCTTGGCGTTCTCCAGATCGGAGTAGGTCAGCCCGTCGCCAAAGGTGCGCCCGGCCACCTGATGCACCAGGAAGGCGGCTTCACCCTCGCCCACCGGACGGGTCCGGAAGTCGACGTTGTTGGTTCCCAGCACCGCCCGAGCGAACTTGGCGTAGCCGTAGGAGTCCTCCAGGGTGAGCCGGCCGCCGGTGAGCACGCCCACCTTCTTGCCCGCAGCAGTCAGCCCGGCCACAGCCGCATCGATCGCTTCGGGCCAGGACGCCGCACGCAGCTCGCCGTTCTCACGAATCAGCGGGGTGCGCAGCCGGTCGTCACCGCGGGCCGACACGAAAGCGAAGCGGCCCTTGTCGCAGTTCCACTCCTCGTTGATCGCCGGCGCTTCACCGGCCAGCCGCCGCCGGACCACACCGTGACGGTGGTCGGTACGCAACTGGCAACCCGCGGCGCAGTGCTCGCAGGTGACCTCTGTGCTGACCAGGTCGAACGGACGGCTCTGGAAGCGGTACGCCGCCGACGTCAACGCCCCCACGGGACAGATCTGCACGACGTTGCCCGAGAAGTAGGAGTCGTAAGGGTGATCGGCGTAGCGGCCGACCTGCTGCAGGGCACCACGTTCGACCAGGGCGATGAACGGGTCGCCGGCGATCTGCTCGGAGAACCGGGTGCAGCGGGCGCACAGCACGCAGCGTTCGCGGTCGAGCAGGATCTGCGCCGAGATCGGCACCGGCTTGGGGTAGGTGCGCTTGACCCCTTCGTAGCGGGAGCTGCCGCCACCATTGCTCATGGCCTGGTTCTGCAGCGGGCACTCGCCGCCCTTGTCGCAGATCGGGCAGTCCAGCGGGTGGTTGATCAGCAGCAGTTCCAGCATGCCTCGCTGGGCCTTGGCGGCCACCTCGGAGGTGCGCTGGGTCTGGATCTTCATCCCCGGGGCGACCTCGATGGTGCAGGACGCCTGCGGCTTCGGGAAGCCGCGGCCGTTGCCCATGTCGGGGATCTCCACCATGCACTGGCGGCAGGCGCCTTGCGGATCGAGCAACGGGTGGTCGCAGAACCGCGGGATGGCGATGCCGACAGTCTCGGCGGCCCGGATCGCCAGCGTCCCCTTGGGGACGGTGACCTCGATGCCGTCGATGGTGAGAGTGACGGTCTCCACCGGCGCCGGCGCCTGGTCGGGCTTGGTCACCACGCTCATGCGTGGACTCCTTCCTTCACGGCCTGGGCGGGCACCTCGAACAGCGCGCTGCGTTCGTAGGGGAACAGCTCCCACGCCGGGGTCTTGTATCCGGCCTCGAACTCGCTGCGGAAGTGTCGGATCGCGCTGGTGACACAGGCCACGGCTCCGTCGGCCAACGCGCAGAACGACTTACCACCGATATTGCTGGCCACGTCGAGCAGCTTGTCGACATCACCTTCTGCAGCCTGACCGGCCTCGAAGGCGCGCAACATCTGCACCATCCACCAGTTGCCTTCACGACACGGGGTGCACTTGCCGCACGACTCGTGCTTGTAGAACTCCGCCCATCGCAGCGTGGTGCGTACCACCGAGGTGGTCTCATCGAAGATCTGCAACGCCTTGGTGCCCAGCATCGTGCCGGCCCCGGCCATGCCCTCGTAGTCGAGCGGGACGTCAAGATGCTCGGGAGTCAGGATCGGGGTGGAGGAACCACCCGGCGTCCAGAACTTCAGCTCGTGGCCGTCACGAATCCCGCCGGCCAACTCCAGCAACTCACGCAGGGTGATGCCCAGTGGCGCCTCGAACTGGCCGGGGTTCTTCACGTGTCCGGACAGCGAGTACAAGGTGAATCCGGCCGACTTCTCGGTGCCCATGGAGGTGAACCAGGCCGGGCCGTGGTTGATGATGCTCGGCACGCTGGAGATCGACTCCACGTTGTTGATCACCGTCGGCGAGGCGTATAGGCCGGCCACCGCCGGGAACGGCGGACGCAACCGCGGCTGGCCGCGGCGACCTTCCAGCGAATCCAGCAGGGCCGTTTCCTCGCCACAGATGTAGGCACCGGCACCGGCGTGGACGATGATGTCCAGGTCGAAGCCCGAGCCCAGGATGTTCTTGCCCAGGTAGCCGGCCTGGTAAGCCTCGGCGACCGCCGCCTGCACCCGGCGATGCACGTGCAGCACCTCGCCACGGATGTAGACGAAAGCGGTGTGGCAATTGATCGCGTACGAAGCGATGATCATGCCCTCGATCAGCGTGTGCGGGCTGGCCAGCAGCAGCGGCATGTCCTTGCAGGTGCCCGGCTCGGACTCGTCACCGTTAACCACCAGGTACTTGGGGTTGGGGTTGTCCTTGGGCACGAAGCTCCACTTCATGCCGGTCGGGAAGCCCGCGCCGCCACGTCCGCGAAGGCCGGCGTCCTTGACCACGCCGGTGACCTCGTCGGGGGTCATCTTCAGCGCTTTGGCCAGGGCCTTGTAGCCGCCGCTCTTCTTGTAGGGCGCGATCTTCCAGGAGTTCTCGGTGCCCCAGTTGGCGCTGAGAACCGGAGTCAGCTTGTCTGCCATCAGGCCTTCCCACCCTTCGGTGCTGCCCAACCCTTTTCGTCAGCGATCTTCTTGCCCAGCAACGAGGCCTCCCCTGCGCTCGGGCCTTCGTCTGCCCGGCCGTCACTGAAGCCGGCCAACACCCGTTCGGCTTCGCGCCAGCTGGTGATCGTCGCGCCGCGAGTCGAGGTGACTTCGGCGTCGGCGGCCAGATCGTCGATCAGCTGCTGCGCCTTGGCCGGGGTCATGTTGTCCATGAACTCCCAGTTGACCATCATCACCGGTGCGAAGTCGCAGGCGGCGTTGCACTCCAGCCGCTCAAGGCTGAACTTGCCGTCAGGCGTGGTCTCGTCCGGCCCGATGCCGAGCTTCTCACTGACCTGCTCCAACAGGTGATCGCCCCCCATCACCGCGCACAACGCGGTGGTGCAGACGCCGATGTGGTGCTTCCCACCCGGACGGCGGCGATACATCGTGTAGAAGGTCGCCACGCCGGAGACCTGGGCGGTGGTGATGCCCAGGATGTCGGCGCAGGCCTCGATCCCGGCCGGGGAGATCCGGCCGTCCACGCTCTGCACCAGGTGCAGCATCGGCAGCAGGGCCGATCGTGCCTCGGGGTACCGTCCCGCCAGTTGGCGCATCTCCGCCAACGTGGTGGCGTCGATGTTGGTGCTGGTGTCGGTCATGTCCACACTCCCCGAATCGGGGAAGAAGGACTGGAACTCGTGACCACTCATCGGTCCACGCCTCCCATCACAGGGTCGATGGAACCGACCGCCACCACGATGTCGGCGATCATGCCGCCCTCGCACTGAATCGGTACCGATTGCAGGTTGTTGAAACTTGGGTCCCGCATGTGGACGCGGAACGGCTTGGTGCCGCCGTCGGAGACGACGTGACAAGCGATTTCGCCCTTGGGGCTTTCGATCGGGACGTACGCCTGACCGGCCGGCACCCGGAAGCCCTCGGTGACCAGCTTGAAGTGGTGGATCAGGGCTTCCATCGACGAACCCATGATCGCCTTGATGTGCTCATGGGAGTTGCCCTGACCGTCGGGGCCGATGGCCAGCTTGGCCGGCCAACCGATCTTGGGGTCGTCGACCATCACCGGCTGTCCGGTGGAGGCCTCCAACCGATCAGCACACTGCTTGACGATCTTCAGGCTCTCCCACATCTCGGCGAGCCGCACGCGGAAACGGCCGTACGCGTCGCAGGTGTCCCAGGTGGGGACGTCGAACTCGTAGTTCTCGTAGCCGCAGTACGGCTGCACCTTGCGCAGGTCCCAGTCGTAACCGGTGGCTCGCAGCATCGGGCCGGTGACGCCCAGAGCCAAGCAGGCGCTGGCGTCCTGGTAGGCGATGTTGCACATCCGGCCCTTGAAGATCGGGTTCTCGTTGCAGAAGTCGGCGTACTCCCCCAGATGCTTCTCCAGCCAGGTGATCACGTCGCGCAGCTGGGCGATACCGGTCTCGGGCAGATCGTTGGCGACCCCGCCGGGACGAATGTAGGCGTGGTTCATTCGCAGGCCGGTGACGGCCTCGATGAAGTCCAGGACGACCTCGCGCTCACGGAAGCCGATGGTCATCACCGTCAGGGCGCCGATCTCCATGCCGCCGGTGCCGATGCAGACCAGGTGCGAGGAGATCCGGTTGAGCTCCATCATCAGGATCCGGATGTCGTTGGCCCGCTCGGGGATCTGGTCCTCGATGCCCAACAGCCGCTCCACCGCCAAGCAGTAGGCGACCTCGTTGAACAGCGGGGTCAGGTAGTCCATCCGGGTCACGAACGTGGTGCCCTGGGTCCAGGACCGGTACTCCATGTTCTTCTCGATGCCGGTGTGCAGGAAGCCGATACCCGGACGGATCTTGGTCACGGTCTCGCCGTCGCACTCCACCATCAGGCGCAGCACGCCGTGGGTGGACGGGTGCTGCGGGCCCATGTTGATGACCAGGGTCTCGTCCTCGGTGGCCGCCTGTTCGCGCGCGATCTCGTCCCAGTCGCCGCCCATGGCGGTGTAGACCGCTCCTTCGGCGACGTCGGACGGGCCGGCGTAGAGGTCGGTGGTCTCCTTCATCGGTAGCTCCTCCGCTGATCCACCGGGGGCACGACGGTGCCCTTGTACTCGATCGGAATGCCGCCCAGCGGATAGTCCTTCCGCTGCGGGTGGCCGACCCAGTCGTCCGGCATCAGGATCCGGGTCAGGTGGGGATGGCCATCGAAGATGATGCCGAACATGTCCCAGGTCTCCCGCTCATGCCAGTCCATCGCCGGGTAGGTGGCGACCACGCTGGGCACGTGCGGATCGGCGTCGGGGCAGGTGGTCTCCACCCGCAGCCGGCGGTTGTTGTGGGTCATCGAGGCCAGGTGGTAGACGACGTGGAGCTCGGCACCCTCATCGCCGGGGTAATGCACTCCGGAGGCGGAGGCGCACAGCTCGAAGCGCAGCAGCGCATCGTCACGCAGCGTCTGCATCACCTCGACCAGCTTCTCGCGCAGCACGTAGAAGGTGAGCTCGCCGCGATCGACCACCACATAGTCGACCGCGTCGGGAACCAGCGCGACCAAGCGGTCATAGATCTCGTCGAAGTAGGAGCCGAAGGGCTGCGCGGTCGGCGCCGGCGCCCAGGACGTCCGGACGACTCCGCTGTAGCCGGAGGTGTCACCGGTCCCCTGGCTCCACATTCCCTTGCGCACGCCGAGCGGCTTGGGGGCGACGGCCGGGGAGACCTCGACCTCGGCGACTGCGTCTGGCTGCTCGCTCATCGCATCAATCCCTTCTGCTCATGGGTGGCCGGCGCGGTCAGTGCGGCCTGCTCGGCCGCCACTTCCAGCGCTTCGGCATGGGCCCCGATCGGCCGCTTGGACACCTTCTGCTCACGGAGCTTGAAGATCGCGTCGATCAACATGTCAGGGCGCGGCGGGCAGCCGGGGACGTAGATGTCGACCGGCACCAGGTGGTCGCCGCCCTGCACGATCGCGTAGTTGTTGAACATGCCGCCGGACGAGGCGCACACGCCCATGGCCAGCACCCACTTCGGTTCGGGCATCTGGTCGTAGACCTGTCGCAGCACGGGGGCCATCTTCTGGCTGATCCGGCCGGCGATGATCATCAGGTCAGCCTGGCGCGGTGAGGCGCGGAACACTTCCTGGCCCCAGCGCCCGGCGTCGAAGCGCGGCGCGCCGAAGCTCATCATCTCGATCGAGCAGCAGGCCAGGCCGAAGGTGGCCGGCCACAGCGATGCCGACCTCATCCAGCCGAAAATGCCTTCGACCGTGGTCAGCAGTACGCCCTCGGGGAGCTTGTCCTCAATACCCATCGTTGAGCCTTTCTCCTCAGTCCCACTCCAGGCCGCCACGCCGCCACACGTACGCGTAGGCGATGAAGACGGTGATCATGAACGCCACCATCTCCACCAAGGCGAACATGCCCAGCTTGGAGAAGGTGGTCGCCCACGGGTAGAGGAAGATCGTTTCGATGTCGAAGATGATGAACAGCATCGCGACCAGGTAGTACTTCACCGGGAA
>JAJTBJ010000124.1 GCA_021286985.1 Propionibacteriales bacterium
GTCGACGCCGAGGTGATCGTGCTGGCCGGCGTCCATTTCATGGCCGAGACCGCCAAGCTGCTCAACCCCGACAAGACCGTGCTGATCCCCGACCTGCGCTCGGGATGCTCGCTGGCCGAGTCGATCACCGCCGAGGACGTCCGCGCCCTGCGGGCCGCCCACCCCGGCGTGCCCGTGGTCACCTACGTCAATACCTCCGCAGCGGTGAAGGCCGAGTCCGACATCTGCTGCACCTCGGGTAATGCGGTCGAGATCATCGAGAGCCTCGGCGTGCCCAAGGTGATCATGATCCCCGACCGGTTCCTTGCCGCCAACATCGCCCGCAAGACCGGCGTCGAGGTGATCACCCACCCGGGCGCCTGCGAGGTGCACGAGCGGTTCACTCCCCTCGACATCGCCGAGATCCGCACCTCCTGGCCCGGCGTCACCGTGCTGGCGCACCCCGAGTGTCCGCCGGAGGTCGTGGACGCGGCCGACTACGCCGGGTCGACTGCCCAAATGGTGAACTTCGTGTCCACCGAGCACCCGGCCAAGGTCGCGCTGATCACCGAATGCTCGATGAGCGACAACGTCGCCCAGCAGTTCCCCGGCACCGACTTCGTCCGTCCGTGCAACCTGTGCCCGCACATGAAGCGCAACACCCTGGCCAGCATCCGCCACGCCCTGGAGACCCTGACCAACGAGGTCACCGTGCCGGCAGAGGTGGCCGATCGGGCCCGGACGGCGGTCGAGCGGATGCTCGCGGTGAAGGTGGGCAAGTGATGATCAAGAAGATCGACGCCGGTGGACCGGTGATCATCGGCGCGGGCCTGGCCGGGCTCACCGCTGCCCTCGAATACGGACGCCCCTGCGTGGTGCTGAGCGCCGGGGCGATCAGCACCGGCACCTCGACCGGCTGGGCCCAAGGCGGCGTGGCTGCGGCCATCGGTGCCGACGACTCCGCCGAACTGCACACCGCCGACACCATCGCGGCGGGAGCCGGGCTCTGCGAGCCGGACGTGGTCGCCGCGATCACCGGTGCCGCCGGTGAGGCGATCGACTGGCTGACTGCGCAGGGCGCTCGTTTCGACCGCACCGCCGACGGCGCGCTCAAGCTCGGTCTGGAGGGTGCCCACAGCAGGCGGCGGATCGTGCACGCCATGGGCGATTCCACCGGCGCAGAGTTGCTGCGCACGGTGGTGGCCGCCGCCCGCGAGACCTCGACGATCTCGCTGTGGGAGTACGCCGTGGCCACCGAGATCCTGACCGACGCCGATGGCGTCACTGGTGTGCGGGTGCGCACCGTCGCCGGAGAGTTCGTGCTGGCGACCTCGACGGTGCTGTTGGCGACCGGCGGCATCGGCGGACTGTTCAGCCACACCACCAACCCGCTGTCCTCGCGCGGTCAAGGCCTGGCGTTGGCTCATCGCGCCGGCGCCACCCTGCGCGATGTCGAGATGGTGCAGTTCCACCCGACCGCTCTGGACGTCGGCATCGACCCGATGCCCCTGGTCAGCGAGGCCGTCCGTGGTGAGGGCGCGATCCTGATCGACGAGACCGGCGCCCGGGTGATCGAGAACCCCCTGTCGGCCCGCGACGTGGTCTCCCGCGCCGAATGGGCGGCGCTGCAGGCCGGCCACCAGGTCTTCCTGGACGCCCGCGAAGAGCCCGGCGCACGGTTCGACGAACTGTTCGCCTCGATCGCCGCGACGGCGCGCGACGCCGGCTTCGACCCGGTCACCCAACCGCTACCGGTGCACCCGGCCGCCCACTACCACATGGGTGGAGTGCGGGTTGATCTGACCGGACGCACCGACGTGGTCGGCCTGTACGCCGCGGGCGAGGTCGCCTCCACCGGCCTGCACGGCGCGAACCGGTTGGCGTCCAACTCGCTGCTCGAAGCGGTGGTGTGCGGGCGCTGGACCGCCCAGCAGTGGCGCAGCCTGCCAGCCACGGGCCAGGTCGCAGCGGCGGCGCCGTCCGGCCTGCACCCGGTGGGCGAACCGCCGGCGGACCCCATTGCAGCCCGGGTGCGCGCCATCGTCTCCGAAGCCGCCGGGGTGCTGCGCGATCACGACCGACTCACCGCCGCGCTCAGCGAGCTTGCCGGGCTGCGCCACCATGACGCCGGGCTGGTCGGCTACCTGCTGGTGCAGGCTGCGCTGACCCGCACCGAATCCCGCGGCGGGCACACCCGTACCGACTACCCAGAAGCCAGCGAACCGCCCGAGCACTTGCTGATCGCCGGGGTGGGTCAGAGCGTGGTGGTCGCCGAACCGATTGGAGCTGTGGCATGAGGTCGCTGCCGCGCGTTGTCATCGAACCGTTGGTGCGAGCCACTCTGTTGGAGGATCTCGGCCGCGCCGGTGACCTCACCACCGATGCGGTGATCAGCCCGGACGCCCGCGCCGAAGTGGCCTTGGTCGCCCGCGAGCCGGGCGTGATCGCCGGTGTCGATTGCGCCCGACTGGCGTGGGAGCTGGTCGATCCCCGCATCGAGATCCGCGACCTGCTGCCCGACGGGTCCCGAGTGCAGCCCG
Organism: Propionibacteriales bacterium; assembly: GCA_021286985.1. Taxonomy (GTDB): domain Bacteria; phylum Actinomycetota; class Actinomycetes; order Propionibacteriales; family Propionibacteriaceae; genus Propionicimonas. Next base: position 2,520 of record JAJTBJ010000124.1, read on the forward strand.
GCACGGTGATCGGCATCGCGTCCGGACCGGCGCGGGGCCTGCTCAGCGGCGAACGCACCGCGCTGAACTTCCTCGGGCACCTGTCCGGGGTGGCCACCGGCACTGCCACCATCGCCGATGCCATCGCCCACACCCAGGCGCGGGTGGCCGACACTCGCAAGACCATCCCGGGCCTGCGCGCTCTGCAGAAGCACGCTGTGGTCGCCGGTGGCGGCTCCAACCACCGCTTCGGTCTCGACGACGCCGTCCTGATCAAGGACAACCACATCGCCGTCGCCGGTGGCGTGACCCAGGCGGTGGCGGCGGCCAAGGCCCACGTCGGCCACATGGTCAAGATCGAGGTCGAGGTCGACACCCTCGACCAGCTCGCCGAGCTCCTCCAAGCCGGGGCGGACGCCGTCCTGCTCGACAACATGGGGCCCGATCAGCTGCGTGAGGCGGTCGCGATGGTGGCCGGACGACTGATCACCGAAGCGTCCGGACGCATCACGCCGGCCACCGCGGTACCGATCGCCGAGGCTGGCGTCGACCTGATCAGCGTGGGCTGGCTCACCCACTCAGCCCGGGTGCTCGACATCGGCCTGGACTACCTCGGGTAGTCAATTTCGCCCCTGCCGGACACGGGACGGTTTCACGTCAGTAACGCAGGCCGGATACCCTGCCCCCCATGATCGGACAAAACGATTCACCTGCGCCGGGCGTCCCCGCTGATGAGAGCCAACTGAGTGCCCACCATCAGATCGGACCGCTGACGCCGCCGAGTCACCCGCTGGCGGTGGGTCCGGTGGTCGCTCCCCCGCACTCGGTGGACGGTTTCGTCAAGGAGTTCCTGCGCGAACTCAACACCGGCCAGGGCGTGGCGTTGTCCCGCTCGACGCTGAACGATCAGTACCTCGCACTGGCCCGCACCGTGCGTCATTACCTGATGGCGCGGTGGCTGGAGACCATGAAGCACCAGCGGGCGTCCAAGGCCAAGACGGTCGGCTACCTGTCGGCCGAATACCTTCTCGGCCGCCAGCTCGGCAACGCCCTGCTGGCCACCGACCTGAACGACATCGCCGACAAAGCGATGGCTGCCTGCGGCCTCGACCTGGCCACCCTGCGCGCCCAGGAGGTCGAACCCGGCCTGGGCAACGGCGGCCTCGGCCGGCTGGCGGCGTGTTTCATCGACTCCCTTGCCACCATGAGCGTGCCCTGCATCGGCTACGGCATCCGCTACGAGTACGGCATCTTCAAGCAGACCTTCGTCGACGGCCGCCAGGTCGAGCAGCCCGACACCTGGCTGTCGTTCGGCAACCCGTGGGAGTTCCCGCACCCGGAGGCGGGCGTCCAGGTCGACTTCGGCGGCCACACCGAGACCTACGACGACAACGGCGTCGAGCGCACCCGCTGGGTACCCAGCTGGAACGTCCTGGGCATTCCCTACAACTACATGGTTCCCGGCTACCAGAACGGACGAGTGAACACCCTGCGGCTGTGGAGCGCGCAGGCCACCAAGGCCTTCGACTTGGCCATCTTCAACTCCGGCGACTACGCCGAAGCCGTCCGCGCCCAAACCTTCGCCGAGAACATCACCAAGGTGCTGTACCCCGAGGACTCCACCCCACAGGGCAAGGAGCTGCGACTGCAGCAGCAGTACTTCTTCGTGGCCTGCTCGATTCGCGACTTCATCGACCAAGCGCTCGAGGACGGTTTCGACTGGACGCAACTGCCGCAGCGGATCATCTTCCAGCTCAACGACACTCACCCGGTGATCGCGGTGCCCGAGCTCATGCGCGTCCTGGTCGACGAGGAGAAGCTGGAGTGGGAGCAGGCCTGGGAGATCACCCGGCAGTGCTTCGCCTACACCTGCCACACCCTGTTGCCCGAGGCGCTCGAAGTGTGGCCGGTGGAACTGCTCGGACGGCTCCTGCCGCGCCATCTGGAGATCATCTACCGGATCAACGACGAGTTCCTCGCCGAGGTGCGCGCCCACTACGGCGACGATGAGCTCAAGGTGCGGGCGATGTCGATCATCACCGACTTCCCGTCTCGCCAGGTGCGGATGGCCTACCTGGCCACCATCGCCTCCACCAAGGTCAACGGTGTCGCCGAGCTGCATTCGCAGTTGCTGCGCGACAAGCTGCTGCCCGCGTTCAGCGAGTACTGGCCCGACAAGTTCACCAATGTCACCAACGGGGTCACGCCGCGCCGGTTCGTCCGGCTGGCCAACCCGTCGCTGTCGCAGTTGATCACCGACACGCTCGGGCCCGGCTGGGTCACCGATCTGGATCGACTGGCCGAGCTCGAGCCGTACGCCGAGGACGAGGACTTCCGCCTCGCCTTCCGCAAGGTGAAGCTGGCCAACAAGGAGCGGCTGTTCGACCTGCTGCGGGCCCGCGACGACATCGACCTGGCCAACCATCACCTGCTCGACGTCATGGTCAAGCGGCTGCACGAGTACAAGCGACAGACCCTCAAGGTGCTGCACATCGTGAGCCTGTATGAGCAGATCATCTCCGGCACGGTCGACCCCGAGACGGTGATCCCGCGGACGGTGATCTTCGGCGCCAAGGCGGCGCCGGGCTACCGGATGGCCAAGGAGATCATCTTCTTGATCAACTCCGTGGCCGCCACGATCAACACCGACCCGGTGATCGCCGGCCGGCTGAACATCGCCTTCCCGGCCAACTACAACGTCACCTTGGCTGAGAAGTTGATTCCGGCTGCCGACCTGAGCGAGCAGATCTCGCTGGCCGGCATGGAGGCGTCCGGCACCGGCAACATGAAGTTCGCGCTCAATGGCGCGTTGACCATCGGTACCGATGACGGCGCGAACGTCGAGATTCGCAAGCTGGTCGGCGACAAGCACTTCTTCGGCTTCGGGATGACCGAACCCGAGGTGACCGCGCTGCAGACCGCCGGCTACCGTCCCACCGAGTTCTACGAGAGCAATCCGCTGCTGAAGCGGGCGATCGACCTGATCGCGTCCGGCGCGTTCTCCGGCGGCGACCGCGCCACCTTTGAACCGATCGTGTCGAACCTGCTGTACGACGACCGGTTCATGGCGCTGGCCGACTTTTCCTCCTACCTGGAGGCGCAGACGAAGGTGGAGGCCGCCTACGCCGATGAGGAGAGCTGGACGAAGTCGGCGATCCTCAACGTGGCTCGGACCGGTTTCTTCTCCTCCGACCGGTCGATGCGCGACTACCTGAGCCGCATCTGGCGCGCGGGCGCGGTGGTGTGACGCCGGCCCCGTTGCAGGCGCTGCTGTTCGATGTGGACGGCACCCTGGCCGAGACAGAGCGGGACGGACACCGTCCGGCCTACAACGCCACGTTCGCCGAGTTCGGGCTGGATTGGGTGTGGGACGAGGCCACCTATGGCGAACTGCTGGCCGTCACCGGCGGCAAGGAGCGGCTGCGCTACTACCTACAGCGCTACCGCCCCACCGAGGCCGTCCGGCCCGATCTCGATGAGTTGATCGCGGCGGTGTATGCCGCCAAGACCGCGCGCTACCAGCAGCTGCTCGCCAGTGGCGCGATCGGCCTGCGTCCGGGGGTGAAGCGACTGATCACCGAGGCACGCGCAGCTGGCATCACTTTGGCCGTCACCACCACGACCAGCCCGGGCAATGTCACCGGACTGTTGGAGCACGCCTTGGCGCCGGGATCGAGCGAGTGGTTCGCGGTGATCGCCGCCGGTGACGTGGTACCGGCCAAGAAGCCCGCCCCCGACATCTACTTGTGGGCGCTCGATCAGCTGGCGCTGGACGCCGCCGAGTGCCTGGTCATCGAGGATTCCGCCGTCGGCCTGCGGGCGGCGCGCGGCGCCGGATTGGCGACCGTGATCACGGTGAACGACTACACCGCCAGTGAGGATTTCACCGGCGCGGTGGCCGTCCTCAGCGATCTGGGCGATCCGGACGCTCCGGCCCAGCGGCTGGATGCTCCCGCGCGCCTGGTCGTCGACCTGGACGCCCTGCGCACCTGGCACGCCGAGGCCCAGTCGGCCACAGCCTGACCGGTTTCGACGAACTCAACCAACGGCCTGGGTTTCGGCGAACTCAACCAACCGCTGACTGAGCACCACCCCCCTCGCCGCTGGTTGAGCAGCCAGCGTTGCGAGCGTGTCGAAACCGCTGCGACCGTCGCAGCGACTAGTCCACCTGGATCGAGCGAATCGAGTTGCCCCAGGCCATCCGCTCGATGCCGGTGCGGACGCTTGCCGGGTCGTCCGCCGATCCCAGCGCGACCAGCAGCGGCACGAAGTGGTCGGCCGTGGGGTGCGCGATTCGCACCCCGGGCGCCTTGTTGCGGTAGTCGGCGAGGGCGTCCACGTCGCCGCGAGCCAACGCGTCGGCCGCCCAGGCGTCGAAGGCCATGGTCTGACTGACCAGGTCGGGGTGCCGCATCACCGCGAAGCTGTGGGTCATGAATCCCGAGCCCAGCACCAGGATGCCCTCGTGACGCAGTTCGCGGAGCTTCGCCCCCAACGCCAGCAGTTCGGTCGGATCCTCGCTGGGCATCGAGAGCTGAATCACCGGGACGTCGGCGGCCGGATACATCGCCATCAACGGGATGAAGGCGCCGTGGTCGAGCCCGCGCTGGGCGAACTGGTGCACCGGCTGGTAGCCGAGCACGCCGGCCACCCGCTGGGCCAGGTCGCCCGCCTCGGGGGTGTCGTAGGTCAGCGTGTAGTAGTGGGGATGGAACCCGCCGAAGTCGTAGTACAGCGGGGTGCCGGCATCACTGGCCGACAATGCGGCCGGTGCGGTCTCCCAGTGGGCTGAGACCACCACGATCGCCCGCGGCTTGGGCATCGAGGCGGCCCAGCGGTACAAGCGACCGAGCCAGTCGGCATCATCGAGGGTCGGCGGGGCGCCGTGGCTGACGAACAGCGCGGGCATCGCACCGTCG
>JAJTBJ010000125.1 GCA_021286985.1 Propionibacteriales bacterium
GCGAGCGTCAGCGAGCGTGTCGAAACCCGCTGTCGTCCGCCGGAAGCTAGATCCCCAGTTGCTTGGTCAGCTTGGCCACATGGCCGGTGGCCCGCACGTTGTACTGCGGTTCGGTGATCGTGCCCACGCCGGCGGCGTCCACGTCGATCAGGAAGGTGGACCGGATCACTCCGGTGACCTCCTTGCCGTACAGCATCTTCGAACCGTAGGCCCCGTACGCGTCCAGCACCTCACGGTCGGGATCGCCGAGAAGGGGGAAGGTGAGCTGTTCCTTGTCGCGGAACTTCGCCAGCTTGGTCGGCGCGTCGGGTGATACCCCAACCACCTGGTAGCCGGCGCCGGCGAACTGGTCGACGGCTTCGCTGAAGTCCTTGGCCTCGATGGTGCAGCCGGGAGTCATCGCGGCTGGGAAGAAGTAGAGCACCACTTTGGACCCGGCGAAATCGGCCAGCGAGACCGGTTCGGCGTTGGTGTCGGGAAGGGTGAAGGCGGGGGCGGTGTCGCCACTCTCCAGTCGTGCCATGCGGCCACCTTAGGGCATTTGCCCGCTCGGCGTGGGCCGGGAGTGAGGGGAGGCATAGGCTGGGGGCACCATCGTGATAAGGAGGCGTCATGGCAGCGCAGACCCCGTCCGCGGAGCCACCGCGTAGCCGCGCCGAAATCGAGGCCGACATCGCCGCCGCCCGCGAACGGCTGGCCGAGAACCTGGCTGGGCTGATCAACCAGGTGCACCCCAAAGCGATCGTTCGCAACACCGTCTCCGATGCCCGTGAGTTCGTCGATTCCGGCTACCGCAAGGTGAAGGACCAGCTCGTCAGCGATGACGGAGTGCGACTTGAGCGGGTGGCGCTGGTGTTGGCCGCGGCCGCCGGTGCGGTCACCTTCGGGTTCGTGGTCCGTTCGATCTTCCGTAATCGGTGAATCGCCTGATGTTCCGGGGCGGTGCCCGGACGCTGCTGGTCGGCGCGCTGGCCGTGGCGGTGGCCGGCTGCACCGTGAGCGCCACGCCGACGTCCACGCCCGCTCCGTCGGCAACGGTGAACTCCGAGCGTGGCCCAGTGATGCTCGCGGTACCGGACGTGAACGCCACCGCCTGGACGAAGCTGGCGGCGACCTGGAACAGCACCCATCCCACCGAGCCGGTGACCATTCGGCTGCTTTCCGCCGACCCGACGGTGCGCCACGACCAACTGGTTCAGGACGCGCAGGCCAAGAATGGCGAGAACACGATCGTCGCCCTGGACTCGGCCTGGATCGCCGAATTCGCCGTCAACGGCTGGGTGCAGTCGTTGAACGCTGACGACTTTGCGACCCAGACCATGCTGCCGGGTCCGGCAGCGGCCGGCACGTCCAATCGGGTGCGCTACGGCTACCCGGTGACCGCTGAGGCCAGCGTGCTCTACTACCGCAAGGATCTGCTGGCCCGCGTCGGCGCGAAGGTGCCGAAGACCTGGGCCGAACTCGGCGCGGTCTGTGATCAGGTTCGCGCGCAACCCGAGACCAGCACCAACTGCTACGGCACCGGTCTGCGCACGTCCGAATCGCTGACCGAGAACGTGATCGAGGCCATCAACGCTGCCGGTGGCAGCGTGCTCGACACCGCCGGCCAACCGTCGTTGGGCACAGCGGAAGCCGCGGTCGGAGTTGATCGACTGGTCACCGCGGTGAAGAGCGGCACGGTCACCACCGACGCCCTGACCTGGGACGACGCCGAGGCCGCCGACGCCTTCGCCCAAGGCAAACTGATCTTCGTGCGCGGAGCGCTGGTGAACGCCCGGCTGTTCGAGGCGGGCGACGGCACCTCGGCGGTGGCCGGACGGGTCGGCGTCGCCGGTTTGGTCGGTCCGGGCGGTGCCGCCGTTCCCAACGCCGGCGGGCTGCAACTGAGCCTGTCGGCCTCTGGCCGCAACGACGCCACTGCCGCCGACGTGATCCGGTGGTTGGGCAGCGACGCCGGTCAGCGCGAACTGCTGGCCAGTGGCTTCGCGCCGGTGCAGGCCGGGCTCTACCAGGACGCCGCTGTGGCCAAGCAGGTGCCGACGATGCCGGTGTTCGCTGCGGCGCTCACCGCAGCTCGTCCACTGCCCAATACGGCGCACTACGCCGAGGTGAGCCAGCTGATGGCCACCTCGCTGGCGCCCGTGGTCGCAGGCAAGGAGCAAGCGGTCACCGTGCTGCCCGACCTGCAGAACCGACTGGTCGAGCTGTTGAAGTAGGGCTTGTTGACCGAGGGCCTGCGCGCGGCAGGTGCTCATTGACACTCGTCGGGCGCGCTTTCAGACTGGGGGTAACCCCCGTGGGCAGCGTCGCTCGGGCTGGGCCTGTCTGCGCGCTGCCTCTTCACCAAAGGAGCACCGTGCAATCCCGCATCAGAAGCTCGATCGTTGCCTTTTTCGCTCTGCTGATCACGACTGTCGTCGTCCCAGTAGCGCCCGCCCAAGCCGCCACGGCGACGGGCAATGCCAACTTCACCGCCAATGTGATGGCCCCTCTCCACGTCACGGATTTCGCGACGTTCAACGCCCAACTGCAGACCGTGAAGGAGTACGGCGTCGATGCTGTCTCCGTCGACGTCTGGTGGGGGCAGGTGGAAACCTCTGACCAGACCTTCGACTGGTCCTACTACGACCAGGTGTTCTCAGCGATCAAGGCCAAGGGGCTGAAGATCGTGCCGATCTTCTCCTTCCACCAATGCGGTGGAAATGTCGGCGACCAGTGCGCGATCGGCGTGCCGGGCTGGGTCTGGAGCAAGTACACCGGGCAGACCCTCAACGGGGTCACGCTGGACGCGAACGGCCTGAAGTACAAGTCAGAGCAGGGGCACTACAACTCCGAGACCGTCCAGGGGTGGGCCGACCAACTGGTCAAGGGCGAGTACACCGCCTTCGCGACCGCGTTCAAGAACAAGTACTCGGCCACCTACGGCTCCGACGTCCAGGAAGTCAACGTCTCCCTCGGCCCGGCCGGGGAGTTGCGCTACCCGTCCTACAACTCCCACGACACCGGCACCGGCTACCCGACCCGGGGTGCGCTTCAGGCCTATTCACCGTTGGCGATCGCCAGCTTCCGCGCCTGGGCGGTGGCCAAGTACACCAACCTCGCTGGAGTGAACGCAGCCTGGGGCACCTCGCTGACCAATGTTTCGCAGATCAGCCCGCCCACGGACGGGACGAACTTCTTCACCTCGAACGCCTATCGGGCCACCACTTACGGCAAGGACTTCATCGACTGGTACAACGAGTCGCTGATCACCCACGGCAAGACGGTGATTGAGGCGGTGCTGTCGGGTTTGGGCACATCGTTCGCGTCGGCGGCGATCGGCTACAAGATCCCCGGCGTGCACTGGGCGATGACCAATCCTTCCTACCCACGGGCAGCCGAAGTCGCGGCCGGCCTGGTGCAGACCAGCGTCGATCTGAACGCGGACGCCACTGGCCACGGCTACCAGCGGATCATCAACCTCGCCAAGCAGATCTCTACAACCCGGCAGGTGATTCTGCACTTCACCTGCCTGGAGATGAGCAACGACAACACCTCACCGGCGTACTCCTTGGCCCAGGACCTGGTGTTCTGGGTGGCGGCCAAGGCTGCGGCCCTGGGAGTGATGATCAAGGGTGAGAACGCCCTGTCCGGCGGGGTCACCACCGATGCCGGCTGGAACAACATCGTCAACGCCTTCGATTGGGCAAGCTATGTCGGGCTGACGGTGCTGCGCATCGACAACGTCACCAGCGGGCTCGGGCTGGCCCGGTACGCGTCCTTCATCGCCCGGTATCGGCTCTCGGTGACGATCCACTATGCCGAGTTCGCTTCGGCGACCTCCTACACGATGCACCCGTTCAATGGGCTCACCGGCGACAAGGTGATGACCTATGAGGGCTACCTCAACGGACGGCACTGGTGGAAGGTGACGGTGGCCAACCCGCCGAACTTCACCTTCTGCTTCGTCAACAGCAACGGCACCTGGGACGGCACGAACAGGCTGTTCACCAAGCAGGGGACGCAGTTGTACGTGCTGCCCTACTCGTCCAATGTGGCGGTGACCCGGCCATAACCGGTGAGAAACGGAAGAAGCCTCTGACCCGAGGGCCAGAGGCTTCTTTCTGTGCGCCGCCAGGGACTCGAACCCCGAACCCGCTAGTTAAGAGCCAGCTGCTCTGCCAGTTGAGCTAGCGGCGCGCGAGCAGAAACTCTACCCCAGCCGGTGGCGGAGTGTGAAATCGCGACGTCCGCGGTGGTGAAGCTGGCCATTCAGCAGTGTCGGTGGGTCGTGACAGCATGGAAGACCAGCCGAAGGAGAGCAATGGACGTCAAGCGTCGCAGCTTCGTGGGGCTGCTGGTGAACACCCTGATCGCCAACGTGACCACGAGCTTCCTGTGGTTCGCGCTGATCTTCTGGATCTACCTGGAGACCCGCTCGGTGCTGGCCAACTCGCTGCTCGGCGGGGTGTACATGCTGCTGGTGGCGGTGATGGCCGTGCCGTTCGGTAGCTGGGTCGACCGGTGGCGCAAGAAGCAGGTGATGGTCGTGGCCACCGCGGTGACGGCGGTGGCGTTCACTGCCTCCCTGGTCTTCTTCCTGGTGGTGCCGACCGGGCAGATCCTCACCGTCGGCAGTGCGGCCTTCTGGGTGTTCTCGACCCTGGTGCTGGTGGGTGCGGTCGTCGAAAGCGCCCGCGGGATCACTTTGTCCACCTGCGTCACCTTGTTGGTCGACGAACCTGAGCGGGCCAAGGCCAACGGGCAGGTGGGCATCGTCAACGGTCTGGGATTCGCGATCACCTCGGTGTTCTCCGGGCTCGCTGTCGGCATGCTGGGCATGCAGATCACCTTGTGGATCGCGGTGGCGCTGACGGTGACCTCGCTGCTGCACCTGCTGACGGTGTCCATTCCCGAGCCGGAGATCCTGCACCCCGATGGAGTGCCCAAGCCGGTCGATTTCGCCGGAGCATTTCAGGCGGTGATCGCGGTGCCCGGACTGACCGCGCTGATCCTGTTCGCCACCTTCAACAACCTGTTGGGTGGGTCGTTCATGGCGTTGATGGATCCCTACGGGCTGACCTTGGTGTCGGTGGAGGTGTGGGGCGTGTTGTGGGGAGTGCTGAGCTTCGGCTTCATGATCGGCTCGGTCTGGGTGGCCGGGAAGGGCCTTGGCCGCAAGCCGCTGCGCTCGCTGCTCCTGGCGAATGTGGCCATGTGGAGCATCGCGGCGGTGTTCACGATCAGGGAGAGCATCTGGCTGCTGGCTGTGGGCATCCTGGTCTACATGGCGCTGGTGCCGGTGGCCGAAGCCGCCGAGCAGACCCTGCTGCAGAAGATCGTCCCCTATGCCAAGCAGGGACGGGTGTTCGGGCTGGCTCAGGCGGTTGAGGTGGCTGCCGCTCCGCTGAGCACGTTCGCCATCGGGCCGATCGCCGAGTTCGCGATCATCCCCTACATGAACACCGACGTCGGACGCGGTCAGTGGGGGTGGCTCCTCGGCGCGGGGCAGACGCGAGGGATCGCCCTGGTGTTCCTGCTCGCCGGTGTGCTGGGGCTGATCCTCACCCTCGGCGCCTTTGCGACCCGGTCCTACCGCTGGCTCACCGAGCGGTATGAGGCACCCGATGAGGACGTCCCCCGTCCGGTGCCGTCGGTGGAGCCGCAACCCGGATAGGTTGGAGCCAGCACGAGCCCGTGCTGGTTGCCAACTCCGCGGAGGTCCACTGTGTCGGACGCTGACCTGCCCCATGGCCCGGGGCCTGCGCCCTCGATTCCTGACCTGAAGCGCAAGCTGCGCACGTCTCGGCGGCTGAATCTCGCCTTGGCGACCATGTCGGTCTTCCTACTGGTGGTGATCATCACCCAGCAGGTGGCCATGTCCGGCCCGAGCGGTGGTGGCGTGACGCCGACGTCGACGTCGACGGCGTCCGGTCAGACGCTGGCCGAGAAGGTGGCGCGGGCACAGGCGAACGATCCGATGGCGTGGGGTGACCCGAAGGCGCCGGTGGTGATCGTGCAGTGGACTGACTTCCGTTGCCCCTTCTGCGCGGCGTTCGCCAAGGACACCCTGCCGACGCTGTTCGCCCAGTACATCGACACCGGCAAGGTGCGCTTCGAACTGCACGATGCTGCGCTGTTCGGTGACCAGTCGGTGGATGCCGCAGTGGCCGCCCGTGCCGCCGGTGCCCAGGGCAAGTACCACGAGTTCATGACCGCGCTGTACGCCGCCGCCCCGGCCAGCGGGCACCCCGACCTGCCGAAGGAGAAGCTGATCGCTTTCGCCACCACGGCCGGCGTTCCGGATCTGAAGGCGTTCGCCGCGGCTCTGGACGACCAGAAGCTGCACCAAGAGGTGATCGATGCCACCGCCGCAGCCCAGCAGCTGGGGGTGAACTCGGTGCCGTTCTTCGTGGTCGGCAACCAGGTGGTCAATGGCGCGCAGCCGTTGATGAACTTCCAGTCGGCGATCGAATCCGAACTGGCCAAGAAGTAGCGATGTCGGTCGGGCTTGCCGGAGCCTTTCTGGGCGGGATCCTCACCTTGCTGAGCCCCTGCTCGGTGATGCTGCTGCCGGCGTTCTTCAGCTACGCGTTCTCCAGCGCCGGGATGCTGGTCGGGCGCACCGGGGTGTTCTACCTCGGCCTGATCACCACCCTGGTTCCGCTGGGAATGCTCGCCGGCAGCCTGGGCGCGCTGATCTCGGCGAATCGCTCGGCCCTGGTCATCGGTGCCAGCGTGCTGGTCATCGTGCTGGGGCTGCTGCAGCTGATCGGGGTGACCCTTCCCGTCCTTGGTCGGTTGGACGGCCAAGGCGGGGCCTCAGCGTTGAGCGTGTACCTGCTGGGAACGGTCTTCGGCATGGGGACGGTGTGCGCCGGCCCGATCCTCGGGGCGGTGTTCACCCTGGCAGCGGTCGGCGGCAACGCCTTGTACGGCGGTGTGGTGCTGCTGGTGTACGCCGCAGGCATGGTGCTGCCGTTGCTGGTGTTGGCCTTTGCCTGGGATCGGGTGCCGAAGCTGCGGGACTGGCTGCGTCCACGGCAGTTGGTGATTGGAGGCTGGTCGAACGCCTGGACGTCGGTGATCGGCGGCCTGGTGACCATCCTGCTGGGAGTGCTGTTGATCGTCACTGACGGCACGTTGGCGCTGCCGGGGCTGATGTCGGCCGAACAGTCGATGGGTGTGGAGACCCAGGTGATGATCGGGACCGCGCAGTTGCCTGACTGGGCGGTGGTCGCCGTCGCAGTGGTGGTGCTGGGGGCGGTGTTCGGACTGCACAAGCTCAGCCGGCGAGGGGTGGACGCCTAGCCTCGCCCGTACTTACGGATGTGCGCGATGCGCTGACGGCGCAGCTCGTCCAGCTCGGGATTCGGCAGCGGCTCGAGATCGCGTCCGAGCGCGAGTTCGAGGA
>JAJTBJ010000126.1 GCA_021286985.1 Propionibacteriales bacterium
ACCCGGCCGCTGCCGGCAGCGGATAGGCGTTGCCCAGTATCGTGCGGCAAACCGCGGGCTTGTCCTTCGACTTCTTCGCTTTGTGTAAGGCCGTGTCGACGCGGTCACTTCCCAAGATCAGTTCGGCATCGGCGTCCGCCCACTCCACATCGGAATACCTGGGGGCTGCCGCGGCGGCGATGGCGATGTTGTTGCGACGGTCGTAATCGGCCGCCACGGAGGCCGGCTCAAAGCCGTCCAACGGGTCGCGGGTGACCTGATCGCGCGGGGGAAGGTCGGTTGCCACGAAGGGGAGCGGCACGGTGCAGCCCGTCGCGCACAGGGCTACCGACAGCATCAGCGCGATCAGGCCGGTCTTGGCACCGCCAGGGGAGACGCGTTCGGCGGGTCGGTCATCGAGGGTGAGTGCGGTGGGCTCTTGGTTGGCGTCGGCCGCACCGTCGGCGTTGGTCGGTCGACGCCGACGCCACTGCCACCAGGCGGCCACCAGCAGCAACGCCAGTCCGACCCCTGCCACCCCGGCTGCGGCAGCGAACGTGCCGGGGAATCGACTGCTCAACCGAACGCTCAGTGGCGCCGGGGTGCCGTCGGCTCTGGTGACGACCGCCACCACCGGCTGGCTGCGAAAGTCGCCCTCGACCGACTGGACGCCGGGGCCGCTGGCTGCGGTGCGCCAGAAGTCCAGCCCGGCGGGAAGCGCGGGGAGCAAGGCCTTGGCGGCGCTGCGCTGCTCCGCCCGGATGCCGTCGGGGCTGAACCAATGGATCTGGGCCGTGGTGGTCTCAGCAAGGTAGTCGTCGGCGTCGATCACGTGGGCGATGCCGACGAACACCTCGCCGTCGGGAGTCGACGCCGACACCCGCATCGGAAAGCTGCGCGACAGCAGCCCGTAGTTCGTGGCTACCGCCACTTCCCCGCCGGTGTTGATGACCGACGCTGGGCCGTCCACCCAGTCGTCCGGTCCGATCCACATCGCGGCGACCACCCCGATCGCCAGCGCCAACAGCCCCACGACCCCCGCCGCCACCGACTTGCCCACTGCGCCTCCTCCGCTCGCCTTCGAGCCAAACTAGGGCGCGGGCGGCGGGCGTCGGGGCGGTTATCCACAGCCAATGCCGCAGCGTCCGTCGGCCGCTCTGGTCAGCCGGAAGGCCGGGGACGCCACCAAATCAGGACGGGCGGCGGCTGCGGAGATGCACCACGTACTGCACCTGCTTGCTGTCGGCGGCTTGGCCCATCGCGCGCAGCTCGGGCGGCAGGCTCTCGGCCCGATCGCCGAAGTAGTACAACGTGTCGACCAGTTCGAACCGGTCGTCCCAGGCGAGCAGATCGCTGATGTCGGCCACGCCCCACCGCAGGTAGGAGCGCTCGTCCAGACCGCCGGCGTCGATCACCTTCTTGTTGGACACCGCCACCCCGAACGGCGAGGCGACGTCGAAGACGAACTCGCAGCCGGCGAACTCATCGGCGAGTCTCTTCAGCGTGGCCTCCACCTGCTCGGGCTCGAAGTAGTAGAGCAACCCGGCGGCAACGAAGAGCACGCCCTCACCGACCTCGACCTGCGCGAACCAGTCGGTGTCGAGGACACTGCCGGTGATCATCGAGCGGCGGGGGGAGTCCTGCACCAATTGCCTCCGCAGGGCAATCACTGGCTCCAGGTCGAGGTCATACCAGCGCACACCGCCGTTGTCGACGCGTTCGAAAGTGGTGTCCAGCCCGCACCCGAGGTTCACCACGGTGCCGCGGGGATGCTCGGTCAGAAACGCAGTGACCACCTCGTCGATGCAGACGGCACGCAGCACCCAGGCCACCTGGGAGATCGGTGCCTGGGTGGCCCGGACGGCGGCGAAGTCGTAATCGAGGCGATCCACCATGGCGATCGCAGCCGGATCGACCAGCAACGGCTCAGGCTTGGTGGCCTCGAAGGCTCGGCCCCACAAGGGCAACAGCATCGTGTTCTGAACGTCGCTCAAGGCGATCGGAATCTTGGCAGCCATGACACTCCTTTGCACGGTCGAACTTCGGGCTAGATCGGACGTTCTCCTCGACCCGCTCGCGCGGCGATCTCGGCGATCCGGGAGGCTCGGGTCTGGGGCCGCTTGGCGATGGCGATCCAGCTCAGTGCCTGCTTGCGTACCCCGGGGGTCAGGCCGTCCCAATACCGACGGGCGACCGGGTCGGCGTTGAGCGCGTCGGCGAGCTCGTCCGGCTCGATGAGGGCTTCGGCGGACTCCAGCAGGGTCCAACGCCCATCGGCTTTGGCTTGCTCGATCTGGGCGAGGCCTGCAGGCTGCAGCCGTTCGGCCGCGGCCAACTCGGCCACGCGCGCCTTGTTGGTGGCCGACCAGACGCTGGTGGGTTTGCGGGCGGTGAACCACAGCATCGAGCGCTGGTCGTCGAGCGGTTTGGACTGGCCGTCGATCCAGCCCCAGCACAGCGCCTCACGGATCAACTCGTCGTAGCTGGGACGAGGACGTCCGGTCGTCGGGCGCCACAGCACCACCCACACGCCGGTGCTGCGTTGATGATGATCGGCCAGCCACTCGTGCCACGCGCTGATGCTCTCGATCAGCAGTTGTTCAGCGTCCGCGGCACGCATCGCTCAGCCCAGACCGATGGTCGGTTCGTTCGGCTCGCGCATCTGGTGAGGGCCACCGGAGACATCGTCGAGGGCGGAGGAGATCTCGGCGGGAAGTTCCACAGTGTCGAGCGCCAGCAGCGGTTCGAGCTGGGCCACCGTCCGGGCGCCGACCAGGGGAGCGGTCACGCCCGGGGCGTCGCGCACCCACAGCAAGGCCACCTGCGACGGCGACAACTCCAGTCCTTCGGCGGCGGTCACCACCGCTTCGGTGATGGCCCGGGAACGCGGCTCCAAGTAGGGCTCCACGAACCAGGCGAAATGCTCGCTGGCGCCGCGAGACCCCTTGGGCATGCCGCCGCGGTACTTGCCGGTCAGGACGCCCCGACCCAGCGGTGACCAGGGGAAAAACCCCATCCCGAAGGCGCGGACGGCCGGAATCACTTCCATCTCGGCCCGGCGAGCCAGCAGCGAGTACTCCACCTGGGCCGACGTCAGCGGCGTACGTCCGGGAAACGCGGACTGCCAAGTGGCCGCCTGGGCGGTCTGCCAGCCGACGAAGTTGCTCACCCCGGCGTAGCGGACGTCGCCGGCCGCGACCGCGGTGTCGATGGCGGCCAACGACTCCTCCAACGGGGCCTGGCCCCAGGCGTGCAACTGCCATACGTCGATGTGGTCGGTGCCCAGGCGGCGCAACGATTCACGCAGATCGGCCAGCAGCGAGGTGCGTGAGGTGTCGACCACCCGACGTCCGTCCCGGATGGTGAAGCCGGCCTTGGTCGCCAGGACGAGATCGTCGCGGGACACATCGCCTGCGCGGATCAGCCGTCCGATGATGCGCTCGGCATCGCCGGCGGCGTAGGCCGCAGCGGTGTCGATCAGGTTGCCACCGGCGCCGACGAATTTGCGTACCAGTGCGCGGGCGTCCTCGGGTGAGGTTTCGCGGCCCCAGGTCAGCGTGCCCAGGCCCAGCCAGGAGACCTGGAGGCCCGAGACGCCGACGGAGCGCTTTCTCATACCGCTGAGATTGTCCCGGTGAGCAGCAACGCGATGATCGCCACGCCGAGAAGGACGCGGTAAATGATGAAGCCGGTGAAGTTGTTGTGCGCGACGAACTTCAGCAGCCAGGCGATCGAGAAGTAGGCCACGACCCCGGACACCACAGTGCCGATGCCGGTGGAAACCCAGCCGACGCCTGCACCGATGTCGCCGGCGGCGCTGGCGGCTTCCCAGCTACCCGCCGCCACCAGGGTGGGGATTCCGAGGAAGAAGCTCATCCGGGTCGCGCTGACCCGGTCGATGCCACGCAGCATTCCCGCCGAGATCGTGGCGCCGGAGCGGGAGACGCCCGGCACCAGCGAGACGACCTGCACCAAACCGATGATTGCGCCGTCCACCCAGGTGATGGTGGATTCGTCGCGGGCACCGCCGCCGATCGCGCGGGTACCAGTCGGAACCTGACGCTCGGCCACCCGGTCGGCGATGAACATCACGATGCTCCACGCGATCAGGCCGATGGCGACCGCCCACAGGCTGCGCAGCGGGCCCTCGACAAGATGACGCAGGGCGAACGCGATCGATCCGGTGATGGCGAAGCCGACGATGATCGCCCACCCCATCTTGTAGTCGGACTCCTTGCGCTTGTCAGCGTTGAAGAGACCGCCGAACCAGGCGGTGGCGAAGCGGACGATGTCGGACCAGAAGTAGATGATCGAGGCGATCATCGCGCCCACCTGGATGATGGCGGTGAAGGCGGTCACGCCAGGGTCGGACACATTCAGCCCGAGCAGCTTCTCCGCCACGGTCAGGTGGCCTGTGCTGGAGATCGGTAGGAACTCGGTGATTCCTTCGACGATCCCCAACAGGATCGCGTGCCACCAGTCGATCATCTTTCCCTTTCCGTCGCCGGACCCGGCTGTCGGCGGCCAGCTTAACCCGCGGGCCGACGTCGTAGGCTTGCCGTCATGCGTGCCTGGGAAAGTGTGCCAGTGCCCACCGTGCCCGGCGGAGACGATGGCGCGGTGGCGATCTACAACGCGGCCCAGGCGCGGCTGCTGCCGGTCGGCCCGCCTGCCGGGACGGCCCGGCTCTACACCTGCGGGATCACCCCCTACGACGCCACCCACCTGGGCCACGCCTTCACTTATGTGAGCATCGACCTGCTGGTGCGCGCCTGGCGGGACGCCGGACTGGAGGTCCGCTACGCCCAGAACGTCACCGATGTCGACGATCCGCTGCTGGAGCGTGCCGAGGCCACCGGACGCGACTGGCGTGACCTGGCCGTCGAACAGACAGAGTTGTATCGCGCTGACATGGCTGCGCTGCGGGTGCTGCCGCCGGACGGCCTGACCGCCGTCAGCGCAGTGATGGACGACATCACCCAGACGATCCAGGCACTGCATGAGCGGCAGGCGGCCTACCAGCTCGCCGACCCGGATTACCCCGACTGGTACTTCTCGGTCACCAGCACGTCCAATCTGCTGGACGGTGCGCCGGTGTCGGTCCCCGAGGCCGAGCATGTCTTCGCCGAGCGTGGCGGCGACCCGGAACGGGCCGGCAAGCGGCATCGACTCGACTGCCTGGTGTGGCGCCAGCAGCGTCCCGGCGAACCGGGCTGGGACACCCCGCTGGGCCGCGGACGTCCGGGGTGGCATATCGGCTGCACCACGATCGCGCTGAATGCGCTCGGTCCAGCCTTCGACGTCCAAGCCGGCGGATCGGACTTGGCTTTTCCGCACCACCCGATGTGCGCGGCCGAGGCCCGCGTCTTGACCGGCGAGCCGTTCGCCCGGGCCTTCTTGCACACCGGGATGGTGAGCTATGCCGGGGAGAAGATGAGCAAGTCGCTGGGCAATCTGGTTTTCGTTCACCAACTGCGCGCCGATGGCACCGACCCGATGGCGCTGCGGCTCGCACTTCTGGCTCACCACTACCGCAGCGATTGGGAGTACACCGCCGAGGAGTTGGCTGCCGCCCAGGCGCGGCTGCAGCGCTGGCAGGCGGCGGTGGCCCGTCCGGGAGCAGCCCCGGCCGACGGGGTGATCACGGCCGTGCGGGCGGCGCTGCGCAATGATCTGGACGCTCCGGCAGCCCTGGCCGCCGTGGACGACTGGGCCGTGACGCCGGGCAGTGATCCTGCCGCTCCCGCAGCGGTGGCCGCCCTGGTCGACGCGCTGTTGGGTGTTCGGCTGTGAGCCGCGCCTCAGCGGCTGAGGTGTCCGCACGGTCGTGGCGAATGCGAGCGCACCGGGGGCACCGGTAGGCTGCGCGAACGTGAGCAAATCCTTCGAAGCCCTGTTCGCTGAACTTCAGGTGCGCGCCCAAACCCGACCCGCAGGGTCTGGCACAGTGCGCGAGCTGGACGCCGGCGTCCATGCGATCGGCAAGAAGATCGTCGAAGAGGCAGCCGAAGTGTGGATGGCGGCCGAATACCAGTCCAAGGTCGAAGCGGCCGAGGAGATCAGCCAGCTGCTGTATCACCTGCAGGTGATGATGCTCGCCCTCGACCTCGACCTCGACGACATCTACGCCCACCTGTGAGTCAGAGAGTTGCCACGATGACCGACCTGTTGAAGATCGCCGTCCCGAACAAGGGATCCTTGGCCGACGGTGCGCTGACCATGCTGCGCGAGGCCGGCTACCGGCAGCGCAATGACACCAAGGACCTCGTCCTGGTCGACGACGCGAACGGCGTCGAGTTCTACTACCTGCGCCCGCGCGACATCGCGGTCTATGTGGGGGAGGGCACCCTCGATCTGGGTTTCACCGGCCGTGACATGTTGCTCGACTCCGGTGCCGAAGCCGACGAAGTAATGGCGCTGGGTTTCGGAGGCACCCGCTTCCGGTTCGCCGCTCCCGGCGGTGGCGCGATGGCGGTGGCCGACCTGGACGGCAAGCGGATCGCGACCTCCTACCCGGGCCTGGTCGGTGCGTATCTTCTCGACAAGGGCATCTCGGCGCGGCTGATCCACCTCGACGGCGCTGTGGAGTCATCGGTACGCCTGGGTGTGGCCGATGTGATCGCCGACGTGGTCGAGACCGGTAGCACCCTGAAGAAGGCCGGCCTGGAGGTGTTCGGCGAGGCGATCCTGGAGTCCGAAGCGATCCTGATTCAGCACCGCGGACGTCCGGCACCCGAGGGCTTCGATCTACTCCTGCGCCGCCTCAACGGCGTGATCACCGCTCGGGACTACCTGATGGTCGACTACAACGTCCCCAGCGAATTGCTCGCTGCGGCAACCGCGGTGACCCCGGGCCTGGATTCGCCGACGGTCTCCCCGCTGGCCAAGGAAGGCTGGGTTGCGGTGCGGGCGATGATCCCGGCCAAACGGGCCCAGCAGATCATGGACGAGTTGTGGGAGGTCGGCGCCGACGCGATCTTGGTGACCTCCATCCACGCCTGCCGGCTCTGAGCGGCCTGCCGGATTCGTGATCGCGGGACCGGGTGCGGTAGAGTCGACCCGATCGATTGCGCCAATAGGTGCAATCCGCACAAGTGGAGACCTGATCTCCCACCTGATCACCGCAGGGTGACAGGTCGGTACCGCGGAGCGGCACGTCCATCGTGTCGCCGAGTTATCAGGGTCTTCGCGTGCGCGGAGGCCCTTTTTCGTGTGATCGAACACCCCGACGAGTCTTTGGAGGACA
>JAJTBJ010000127.1 GCA_021286985.1 Propionibacteriales bacterium
GCGTGCACACCGTCGCCAGCTTGAACTCGATCATGGTCGACGCCACCGGCATGTGTGGCGCCTGCATGGTGCCGGTGAACGAGGGCGACAAGCTGGTGCGCAAGCACGCCTGCATCGACGGTCCCGAGATCGACGGCCACGCCATCGACTGGGCGAAGTTCCTGCCCCGCTTCGGGCTGTTCAAGTCCCAGGAGCAGGCCAGCCGCGCCCGTCACGGCTTCTGAGTTCGACTCCTCATCGCCCGGCCGGTCACAGATCGGCCGGGCGATGTCGCGTCCTGGTGGCCTAGGAAGAGGGCTTCGACTCCCGGCGTCCGGCCAGGATGCCGAGGATCACCAACGCCATCCCGAGCCCCTGCCACCAGGAGAGTTGCTCGCCCGCGGCCAAAGTGCCCAACGCCACCCCCGTGACCGGGTTCAACAGACCCACGATGCCGACGGTGCCGGCGGCCAGGCGGCGCAGACCGGCGAACCAGCACACCGACGCCAAGGCGGTCGCGACCAGCGAGATGTAGGCGAAGCCGATGAGCTCCGATCCGGTCAGTGTTGGCAGCGGCCCTTCGAAGACGGCGGCGACGACGACCAGCAGCAGACCACCCACGGTGGCTTGCCAGGCGGTCGAGGCGAGCACCGGCACGTCGCGTCCCCACTTCTTGTTCAGCACTGCACCCACCGACGACATCACCAGGGCGGTCAGTGAGGTGAGCACCCCCCACGGGTTGGCCGGGCTCAACCCGGCGCCGAGGATCGCCAGCACCCCGAGGATGCCGAGTGCGGCCCCCACCGCCATCCAGCCGGTCGGACGTTCGGCGAGCACCAGCCAGCCCAAGGCACCCATGACCAGCGGCGCCAGCGCCATGATCGAGGCGGCCACCGAACTCGGCAGCAGGATCGCTGAGAGGTAGATGAGGGTGAAGAAGCCGCCGAAGTTCAGCACGCCCAACACCACCGAGCGCCACCACCACGACCCGTGCGGCAGGCGTCGGGCCAGCAGCAGAAGCACCAACCCGGCGGGCAGCGCCCGCAGCGCCGACCCCCACAACGGGATGTTCGCCGGCAGGAAGTGCGCGGTCACAAAGTAGGTGGAACCCCAGGTGATCGGCGCGATCGCCGTCACCAGGGCCCAGCGCCACGATGCCTTCACATGCCCCATCCCATCACCTCGCCGACCACCCCCGCGCTTCCCGCGCTGCAACGAAACGCCCCCGATCGACGAGATCGCTCGGCGAGTCCGGCGTCATCGGGTCTATCAGGTGCATCCTGTTGCACCCGAATCGTCTTGCCTGCACGCAATCGCCGTCCGGCAGCCGGGCTCGGGAGTAAGTTCCACAGGCGGGCAGCCCGCCGATTCGCTGCCCGAAGAGGAGAACTGCCGTGGGCTTCGCCATACCGGCAACGCAGGTCGTGATCATGTTCGGACTGATCGCGTTGGGATGGTTGGCCTTCCGGTTGCGCTTGGTCGGTGCCGAGGCCGCGAAGGGCATGACCAACCTGTTGCTGTACCTGATCTCTCCGGCGGTCATCATCCAGGCCTTCCAGCGTCCCTTCGATCTGGACCAACTGCGCACCGCCGGTTGGGTGTTCCTGATCGATGTGGGCACCTTCGTGATCAGCATCGCGGTGTCACGACTGCTGTTCCCCCGCCGACTCGTCTCCGAGGACGGCACCCGCAGCGCCTTGCGGTTCGGGCTGGTGTACACCAATGCCGGATTCATCGCGATCCCGCTGGCTCAAGCGCTGCTGGGTGACGACGGAGTGTTCTACGCCGTGGCCTATCTGGCGGTGTTCAACATCTTCGTCTGGACCCACGGCCTCAACCAGTTCGGGCCCGACAACACGCCGTTGATGCGCCGGATCGGCACCATGCTGGGCAATCCGAACATCATCGCCATCGGGGTAGGTCTGGTGCTGTTCGCCACCTCGGTGCGGCTGCCGTCCCCGCTGTATGACGTGCTCGGCTATCTCGGCGGCATGAACACGCCGCTGAGCATGATCGTGATCGGGGTGACCCTGGCCGAGTACAGCCTGCGGACGGTCTTCACCGACCCGTTGGTGTGGTGGGGCGCCGTCGCTCGCAATGTGGTGGTGCCGCTGGTCTTCATCGGCCTGCTGTGGATGCTGCCGATCGACCATGTCGCGCGGTTGTCGATGCTGATCTCGATCAGCGCCCCGGTGGGAGCGACCCTGGTGATCTTCAGCGTCAAGCACGGGCGCCAACCCGCATTCGCCACCCGGCTGTTGAGCGTGTCGACCCTGCTCAGCGTGGTGACGCTGCCGGCGATGATCTATCTCGCCGGGCTGTGGTGGTAGCCAGCGCTGCAACGAAACGCCCTGGGACGGGCAAGTGTGCCGCGGCCCGCCGGGGGATCTCATGAATCCGGGGCGTCTGGTTGCAGATGGACGCCGCGAGCACGGCCCCGCCGACGTTGCCACAATCAACCCATGTTGACCGTCACCCTGCCTGACACCGATCTGGCCGAACGCCTCGCCGACCTCGCCGACCGGGTCGAGTTCGTGCAGTGGGATCTGCTCTCACCGCTCCCGCCGGACGTCGCCGAGCGAGTCAGCGTGGTGCAGATCGGCCACTACTGGGGAGACCCGGCACGCTGGCGTCGACTGTCCGAGGCGAAAAACCTGCGCTACGTGATGCTGCCTTCGGCGGGGTTCGAGCATGCCGTGCCGCATCTGTGGCCAGGGGTGACGCTGTGCAACGGCCGCGGAGTTCATTCGGCCGGAACCGCGGAGTTGGCGATCGGACTGATCCTGGCCTCACAACGCGGACTGGTGGAGGCGATTGAGGCCCAACGCGAAGGCCGTTGGCACAATCCCGAGTTGCCCTCGTTGGCCGATCGACGGGTGCTCATCGTGGGGGCCGGCTCGCTGGCGCAAGCGCTGGCAGCGCGTCTTCGTCCCTTCGAAGTGGAGCTGACCATGGTCGGACGCACCGCGCGCGACGGCGTCCATGGCATCGATGAACTGCCCACGCTGTTGGCGCAGACCGACATCGTCGTGCTGACCGTGCCGTACTCGGCTGACACCCATCACTTGCTGGACGCGGCTGCACTGGCCGCGCTGCCCGACGGCGCGCTGGTGGTGAACGTCGCCCGCGGCCGGGTGGTCGATACCGACGCTCTGTTGGCCGAGTTGGTGGCCGGACGGCTCCGTGCCGGGCTCGACGTCACGGACCCCGAGCCGCTCCCGCCCGACCACCCGCTGTGGCGTGCCCCTGGCGTGATCATCACTGCACACCAGGGTGGCAACAGCACCGCGACCTATCCGCGGGTCGCTGCGCTGCTGCGACGACAGCTGGAACATCTGCTCGCCGGCGAACCTCCAGAGAATGTGGTCGCCCTCGGTTGAGCCCCCGGCTCAGGAACCCAGGCCGTGCTTCTCGGGTTGCTCCTCTTCTGGCTGAGGCGGGCCTGGCTGCGTGTTCTCCGAGCCCAGCCCGAACTCGGTTCCGTCCTCGGGTTCGGGGTCGTAGCCGTCCGGAGATTCCAGGCCGGTGGCCAGCGGATCAGGCTCGTGGGGGTGGGGCACGGCCCCTCCGGGCTGGCTATCGGGGGTGCCGAGGCCGTAGTCGTCAACCGAATCAGACATGTTTCCTCCCAGGTGAGCCGCCGAAGCGACTCCTTGTCGGTGTCCTTTTCGTCACGCTACGTCGGCCCCGCCCCGATGCCACCGTCGATAGGCAACCTCACCACCGTGGAGATTGCTTGACGTCACCGCCACACTGGGATCACCGCACTCCGACGCCACCGAAGGACGCCCCACATGCGTGCCACGACCCTCACCGCAGCTCTTCTGGTCGCCCTGAGCGCCACGCTCACCGCCTGCACCGCGGCCAGCCCGCCCACCCCGACCGCCGCGCCGGCGGACGCGGTCACCTTCCGCACTCACCCCGACCCGATGGTGGGTGGATTCTGTTCCTACTTCGCCGAAGACCAGCCGGGTAAGCCCTGCCTGGACGGGATTCAGCAGGTATTCGCCGCATACCCCGATCTGAACCGCGGCGGCGACACGAGTCGCCTGATCGAGGTCACTGCCAAGGTCACCGAAACCGTCCAACAGCGCAGCAACACCGCCAACCCACCGCAAACCACCACCGTGTCGGTGTGGGTGATCGAGAAGGTCTACTCCGCTAAGGCGGTCAGCTGAGTCACTCGGGGCGCGGACGTCCGCAGCCGTGGGCGTGAGTCACCCGAAATCGGCCGTCGAAGTGGGAAGCACCGGGCGCACGTCGTTGTTACGTTCGGCGGAAACCCCACCCTCGAGCCTGCGTGCGGCGTTAGGCTCCCCAGATCACCACTGCGCAGGAGAGACATGGCACCCAACGACACCCTCGCCGGCGGCGACCCCGCGAGCTACCAGCAGGCGGAAGCCAACGAAGGCACCCACGCGCACCGGCTGAACAGCCTGCGCGCGGCCGTCCTGGGAGCCAACGACGGCATCGTGTCGACCGCAGGCATCGTGATCGGTGTGGCCGGGGCCACCTCCGATCCGTTCGTGATTCTGGCCGCCGGCGTCGCCGGCCTCACCGCAGGTGCGTTGTCGATGGCTGTGGGTGAGTACGTGTCGGTGAGCGCCCAGCGTGACACCGAGATGGCGTTGCTGGCCAAGGAGCGCCGCGAGCTGGAGGAGATGCCCGAGGAGGAACTGGCCGAGCTGGCCGGGCTCTACGAAGCCAAGGGCCTCACCCCTGCGCTGGCGATGGAGGTGGCCGTGCAGTTGCACGAGCACGATGCCCTGGCCGCCCACGCCGAGACCGAGTTGGGGATCGATCCCGAGGCGCTCACCAACCCGTGGATCGCTGCGGTCTCCTCCGCTGTGGCCTTTACCGTGGGTTCGATCCTGCCGCTGGTCGCGATCGAGTTCGCCCCTGCGGAACTGAAGATCCCCGTGACCGCCATCGGCGTGCTGGCCGCACTTGCCCTGACCGGCTTCCTCAGCGCTCAGGTCGGCGGCACCCCGAAGCTGCGGGCGATCGTCCGCAACGTCCTGGGCGGCTTCCTGGCGATGGGCATCACCTACTGGATCGGACGTTTGGTCGGCCACAACCTCGGCTGACACCCCGGCCGCGGGAAGGTGATGGCCGCGACAGCGGTTACACCGAAGGACGGCGCACGCCAAAGGAGGACCGATGCGCTACGCGATCGATGCGGCCACCTTGGTCGCCCTCGCCCAGGATGATCGGCCGCTGGCGAATCACCGCCTCGTCGGGCCGAACTCGTTGCGCACCCGCGCCCTCGAAATCGTGCTGAGTCAGGTGCGGGCCGGTGCTCTCGACGAGCAGGACGTCCGGGGCCTGCACGATCGGATCACCGAGATTCCGGTGCGACTGTTGGGAGACCGGGTCAGCCGCGGGCGAGCCTGGCGGCTGGCCCGCGACGCCGACTGGCCCGATCTGCAGGACGCCGAACTCCTCGCGGTCGCCAGCCTGCAAGCCGACGCCCTGGTCACCGCGGACCCCGACCTGATCGCCAAGGCGATGGGCGTGGTTCGGGTGGCCGCCTACGACGTCCTGTTCGTTCCCGACCCGGCCTGAGTCCGATGCCGCAGTTGGATGGCCCGGCCGCCGAAGTGATCGCCACGATCCTGTTGATCGCGGTGCTGGTCTTCGCCGTCGTCCGTCCACGGGGGCTGCCGGAGGCGGTCGCTGCCGTCCCGGCGGCGGCACTGCTGATCGCGTTCGGGGTGATCTCGCCGGTCGAAGCGTGGACGCAGGTAGTCGACATCGCCCCCACGATCGCCTTCCTGGGCGGGGTGTTGATGCTGGCCCAGCTGGCCCAGGCCGAGGGGGTGTTCGCCGCCGCCGGCCAGCTGATGGCCACCCAAGCGCGCGGACGTCCGCGCCGGCTGCTCGTGATGGTGTTCGTGGTGGCCTCGCTGACCACCGCCGTGCTCAGCCTGGACGCCACCGTCGTGCTGCTCACCCCGGTGGTGTTCGCCACCGCATCCCGGCTGGGGGCGCGGCCCAAGCCGCACGTCTACGCCACCACCCACCTGGCGAACTCCGCCTCGCTGCTGCTGCCGGTGTCGAATCTGACCAACTTGCTGGCGATGAGCGCTGTCGGGCTGAGCTTCGTCCATTTCGCCGGGCTGATGGCAGCGCCGTGGCTGGTAGCGATCGTGGTGGAGTTCCTCGTCTTCCGCTGGTACTTCGGCACCGACCTATCGGTGGTCGCCGCGCCGCGGGCCACCGCTGAGGCGCCCCCGAAGCCGGTTTTCGCCCTGGCCGTGTTGGGGTTGACGCTGGTTGGCTTCGTGGTGAGCTCCCCGCTGCACCTGGAGCCCTTCTGGGCTGCGTTGGCCGGTGTCGTCGTGCTGGCGGCCAAGCGGCTGATCACCCGTGCCCAACCCGTGCGATCCGAACTGGCCGAGTTGGGCACGGCAGCCAATGGGTGGTTCCTGGCGTTCGTGCTGGGCTTGGCGATCGTGGTGCAGGCCGTGGTCGACCATGGCGCCGCCGACGTGATGCGGACGCTACTGCCCGCTCAGGCCGATTTGGCCGGGCTGCTGGTGATCGCGATCATCGCTGCGGTGTTGGCCAATGTGGTCAACAACCTGCCGGCGGTGCTGGTGTTGTTGCCGCTGGTGGCCCCACTCGGGCCGGTGGCGGCGTTGGCGGTGTTGATCGGGGTGAATGTGGGCCCCAATCTGACCTATGTGGGGTCGTTGGCCACCTTGCTGTGGCGGCGGATCATGGCCGATCACGACCATGACGCCGAGATCGCCGAGTTCACCAAGCTCGGTCTGCTCACCGTGCCGGTGAGTCTGGTGTTGTCCACCATTGCGCTGTGGGCGAGCGCGCTGTTGATGGGAGTCTGAGATGCAGGTACTGGTGTGGATCGCTCCGGGAACGTGGCCTGCGGCGGTCGAGGCCGCGCGCGCTCGTCCGGCGTCCGATGAGGTCACGCTGATCGCCGCCGACGACCCTGGTGCGCTGCCCAGCGGGGCGCTGCTCGGGCTGATGGGACGCGGTCGTCCGTCCCCTTCCGCGCACGGGCTGACCAGGGATGAGGCCGCGGCGCTGCTGAGTCAGGCCGCCGAGGCGTTCGGACGTCCGTGCCATCAGCTGGTGGTCAGCGGGCCGACCGAGCGGGTGATCACTTCGGCCGCCGACGAAGCCGACCTGCTGATCCTGGCCCGCGACGGAGATCGCAGCCGGCTGGGACCGCACAGCCTGGGCGCGCACGCCCGCTTCATCATCGATCACGC
>JAJTBJ010000128.1 GCA_021286985.1 Propionibacteriales bacterium
CTGGTTGTCGACCAAGGCACGATCGTCCAACAGGGCACTCACGACGACCTGCTAACCCAGGACGGCTTGTATCGCAACTTGTGGTTCAGTCAATTCAAGGGAAAGGCCTGATCGAGGGGTCCGGCGCTGTCGTCGGCGGCGGCAACGCCCCGCGTCCTGATACCTCGAAAAGCGCTACGAAATCCGCACTGGACGAAGGCCCGAATCCGTCGCCCGAAATGCGGATAGGTCGACGCAAAACCCTTGACCAGAACGGGTTTCGGCGAAGAATAGCCCCCGTCGGACGGCACCTGGCGCGTCCTTAACGTGATCGAAACCCTCTGCGGTCCGAACGGTTTTAGGCTTCGGTTCGGCGTGCACTGGGCATCGCCGAAGGAGGCGGATTTCCTGATGAGTAGTCCCGTGACCGACGACGCCCCACTGGGGTATCCCGAAGCATCAGAAAAGGGCCTCAAAGGTGGGGCGCTGGGGCTGCTCTCCAGCGTGGTGGTGGGCATGGCGTCCACGGCCCCGGCCTACTCTCTGGCCGCCAGCCTCGGCTTCGTGGTGGCCTCCGGTGGCGCCTTGCTGGCCGGAGTGAAGGCGCCGGCGATCATGATCTTGGCGTTCATCCCGATGTACTTCATCGCGATCGCCTACCAGGAACTCAACACCGCCGAGCCTGACTGTGGCACCACCTTCACCTGGGCGTCGCGCACCTTCGGTCCGATCGTGGGCTGGCTGGGCGGCTGGGGCATCATCGCCGCCGACGTGATCGTGATGGCCAACCTGGCTCAGGTGGCCGGGTCATACTCGTTCACCTTGTTCGGGGCCGCCGACCTGGCCAACAACGTCTATGCCTCCACCGCGGCCGGGCTGGCCTGGATCGCGATCATGACCTGGATCTGTTACAAGGGCATCGAGGTCAGTGCCCGACTGCAGTACGCCTTGCTGGGCATCGAGGTGCTGGTGATGGTGCTGTTCGCCGCGTTCGCGCTGTTCCGGGTCTACACCGGCACCGCCGAGCCGTACTCGATCATGCCGAGTTGGGACTGGTTCTGGCCCGGCGGCCTCGACCTGGCCACGGTGATCGCGCCGGCCCTGCTGGTGGCCTTCTTCATCTACTGGGGCTGGGACACCGCGGTGGCCTGCAACGAGGAGAGCGACGACCCGGGCAAGACCCCGGGACGGGCTGCCGTGCTGTCCACCATCCTGCTGCTGGTCACCTACGCCACCGTGACCGTGGCTGCGGTGGCGTTCGCCGGAGTCGGCACCGATGGCATCGGCTTGGGCAACGCGGCCAACGCCTCGGACGTGTTCAACGCGATCGGCCCGGCCCTGTTCGGCGACAGCATCCTGGGCAAGATCGCGCTGGGTCTGCTGGCGGCGTCCATTCTGACCTCGGCGTCGGCGTCCACCCAGACCACGATCCTGCCGACCGCACGGACGGCGCTGTCGATGGGCGTCTTCAAGGCGCTGCCGAGCGCGTTCGCCAAGGTGCATCCGAAGAACCTGACCCCGTCGGTGGCGACCATCGCCATGGGCGTGGTGTCGGCGGTGTTCTACCTCGGTTTCACTCTGCTGGGGAGCGAGATGCTGGCCGCACTGATCGGGTCGATCGGCCTGATGATCGCCTTCTACTACGGCCTGACCGGCTTCGCCGCAGTGTGGTTCTTCCGTCGCACGTTGTTCGCCAGCGTCCGCAACTTCTTCATGCGTGGGTTGATCCCGCTGGCCGGCGGCGTGGCGATGCTGGTCACCTTCTTCTACGGTCTGCAGCAGTTCCTTTTGCCCGACTGGCTGGTCAACGAAGAGACCGGCGAGAACATCACCTTGTTCGGCTATGGCGCGGTCGGCGTCACCGGCCTGATGGCGCTCGGTCTCGGCGTGGTGCTGATGTTCGTGTGGTGGGCGGTCAGCGAGGACTTCTTCGTCGGCAAGACGCTCCCGATGCGCGGTGGCCATGATCTGGTGCTGGCCGGGCCGCACGTCGACACCCTCGCCCCGCGGATGCCCGACTCCGGCCTGCCCGAGCTGGTCATCGCTCCCGACCTGTCGAACCTGCCGCCGGACGCCCACGCCATCGATCTGGCCACCGGCGAGCTGTACGACCGGGACGACCCGCCGAAGAACGACTGACCGCTGCGCCCTCACCGCCACCTTCGGCGGTGAGGGACGCCCCGGCGATCAGGCGCGGCTCACCCGGCGGTGATACAGCCGCATCGCGATCATGAAGGCGACCAGGAGGATCACCACACACCACCCCAGGGCGACCCAGATGGTGTCCCCCACCGACTGCTGGGCGAACAGCCGTCGGATGGTGTCGACGATCGCCGTCACCGGCTGATTCTCGGCAAACCAGCGGACGGGTCCGGGCATGGTCTGGGTGGGCACGAACGCGGAACTGATGAACGGCAGGAAGATCAGCGGGTAAGCGAAGGCGCTGGCTCCGTCCACGGTTTTGGCCGCGAGCCCGGCGATCACGGCAAGCCAGGTGAGCGCCAGGGTGAACAGCACCAGGATGCCCACAACCGCCAGCCAGGCCCCGATTCCGGCCGAGGTGCGGAAGCCCATCAGCAGACCCACCAGCACCACGATCACCAGTGAGGCCAGGTTGGCCACCAGTGAGGTGAGCACGTGCGCCCACAGCACCGAGGAGCGCGCGATCGGCATGGAATGGAATCGCTCGAAGATGCCACCCTGCAGGTCGAGGAACAACCGATACGAGGTGTAGGCGATCCCCGAGGCGATGGTGATCAGCAGGATTCCGGGCAGCAGGTAGGTCACGTAGGAGTCGGTTCCGACGTTGATCGCCCCACCCAGGACGTAGACGAACAACAGCATCAGCGCGATCGGGGTGACGGCGGTGGTGATGATCGTGTCAAGGCTGCGGGTGATGTGTTTCAGCGACCGTCCGGTGAGGACGGCGGTGTCAGCGACGAAGCTGGTCATGACTGCTCCTGCGGTGAGACCTCGGCCGGCTCGGCGGCGTTCGGGGTGCCGGTCAGGTGAAGGAAGATCTCCTCCAGGCTGGGCTGCTTCTCGACGTATTCGACCTTCGCCGGTGGCAGCAAGGTGCGAAGCTCTGCCAGGGTCCCGTCCACGATGATCACTCCGTCGTGGAGGATGGCGATCCGGTCGGCGAGCTGCTCGGCCTCGTCCAAGTATTGAGTGGTCAGCAGCACGGTGGTCCCGGCTGCGGCCAGCTCCGTGATCGCCCGCCATACCTCCAGTCGTCCTTCCGGGTCGAGCCCGGTGGTGGGCTCGTCGAGGAAGACCACCGCGGGGTCTCCGATCAGGCTCATCGCGATGTCCAGGCGCCGACGCATGCCGCCGGAGTAGGTCGATACCGGACGGGACGCCGCGTCGGCGAGCCCGAAGCGGCCCAACAGGTTGTCGGCGATCTCCTGCGGTGCGGGCAGGTGCCGCAGGCGAGCGATCAGGATCAAGTTCTCGCGTCCGGTGAGCACCTCGTCGACCGCAGCGAACTGGCCGGTGAGGCTGATCGACTCCCGCACCTGGGCCGCGTCGCCGTCCAGGGAGAAGCCGTTGACCCTCGCCGAACCGGCGTCGGCCTTCAACAGAGTCGCCAGGATCCGCACCATGGTGGTCTTGCCGGCGCCGTTGGCCCCGAGTAGTGCGAACACTGTGCCGGGCGCCACGCTCACATCGACGCCGCGAAGCACGTCCACCTCGCCGAAGGCTTTGCGTAGGCCGACGACCTCGATCATGGCGGTCATGGCGTGGTCCGGGTCGCGTCCTCGATCGCGGCGATCAGCCGGGCGCGTTCCTTGTCGATCCAGTGGCGTCCGCCATAGGACTGGGCGAAGGTCTCGACGAAGCCCACCGGGTCGTCCCCGACGATGTCGCGGACGGGAGTTCCGTCGGCGGCGGCCTGCTCCCACAAGTCGATCAGATCGCCCAGCATGGTCATGATCGTGTCGCCGTCGACGATGCCGCCGTAGTAAGTCAGGTAGCGGTCGACGGCTTCAGCGGCGGTGCGGTACCCGGCCGGAAGGGCGTCACGGCGGGCCTTGTATTGGCGGTATTGCTTCTTCTGCTCCAGCGATCCGGTGATCGCTTCGATCCAGTTGGTCATCATTTCTCCTCTGCGTTGCGGAGCTGCTCGATGCGCTCGGCAAGGAAGCTCCAGGTCGTCCAGAACTCGTCGAGCTGCGCACGTCCGCGGGCGTTGATCGTGTACACCTTGCGCGGCGGACCCACCTTCGACGGCTCGCGGACGACGTCGACGAAGCCGCGTTGCTCGATGCGGACCAGCAGGGCGTACATCGTGCCCTCGACGAGGTCGGTGAAGCCTTCCTCGCGGAGCCGGGCGGTGATCTGGTACCCGTAGGCCGGCTGCGCGGCCAGGGTGGCCAGCACGATCCCTTCCAGGGTGCCCTTGAGCATCTCGGTCATCTGATTGGCCATCGCCCACCTCGCTACTGTGCGTAACTGACTACCGGTAGACGGTAACACTGAGTAGCGCTAGATAGCAAGACCGAGTAGTGAAGGTCAGAAGAGGTCGGCCTCGTAGGCAAGTACCACGGCCTGGACGCGATCACGCAGGCGCAGCTTGGTGAGAATGTGAGTGACGTGGGTCTTCACCGTGGTCTCACTGATCCACAGCTCTGCCCCGATCTCGGCATTCGACAGCCCTCGGCAGATCAACCGAAGCACCTCCAGCTCGCGCGCGGTCAGTTCGGCAAGCTCCGGCGGCGCCGGGCGGTGCGATCGCCGCGCAAAGGCCGAAATCACCCGTTGGGTGACCGCCGGCGACAGCAGCGCGTCCCCTGCGGCCACTGCCCGAATCGCCGCCAGCAGCTGCTCCACCGGGTCGTCTTTCAAGACGAAGCCGCTGGCACCGACCCGCAAAGCCTCGTAGACGTACTCGTCCAGATCGAAAGTGGTCAGGATCAACACCCTGGCTGCCGAGTTCTCCGCCAAGATCTGTTGGGTGGCCGCCAAGCCGTCCAGCACCGGCATCCGGATGTCCATCAACACCACGTCAGGGCGATGCCGTCGAGCCTGAGCAACGGCCTCGGCTCCAGTGCCTGCTTCGGCAACCACCTCGATGTCGGTCTCGCCTGCCAGCAACATGCGAAATCCGGCCCGCACCATCACCTGATCGTCGGCGACCACCACTCGGATACTCACTGCCTACCCGCGCTCACCGGGATCCGCGCGGTCAACTCGTAGCCACCCTCCGGGGAGGCGCCTGTGCGTAACTGCCCGTCGTAGATCTTCACCCGCTCCGCGATGCCCAGCAGGCCCCGTCCGCTGCCATCAGAGGTCGTCTCACCCACTCCGTTGTCGCGAATCTCGACCACCACCTCGCCCGCCCGGTAACCGACCCGCACCTCGGCGCGGGTGGCGTGGGCGTGCTTCACGACGTTGGTCAACCCCTCCTGAATGATCCGATAGATCGACAGGCCCAGCGCTGGCGCGAGCGCGGCGGGCACCTCGTCGACCCGGAGCTCTACCTCCAGTCCGACGAGTCGCAACTGCTCCACCAGCGGCGCCAGGTCGTCCAGGCTGGGCTGCGGCACCCGCTGCACCGCCTCGTCGTCGCGCGCCAACGCACCCACCAGGCGTCGAGTCTCACCCAATGCCTGTCGGCCCAGGCGCTCCACTTCCTGGAGCGCATTGCGGTCTTCTTCGCGCTCAGCAGGCATCCGCTGCCGGACGGCCCCTACCAGGAGCACCATCACGCTCATCGAATGCGCCACGACGTCATGGAGTTCGCGGGCGATCCGGGCGCGTTCCTCGGCGACCGCCGTCCGCGCCTCGGATTCCCGGGCCAACTCGGCCAGCACCGCCCGCTGCTCGGACGCCTCTGCTTGAGCGACCCGGGAACGCACGGTGAGCCCGACGAACCAGGCCAGCGCGAAGAAGGCCGGGAGGAAGGCCAGCGTGCCCACCGCCAGGCGGGGGTCGCCGAGCACCACCAGAATCGCGCTCACCACGACGATCGCCAGGCCGATGCGACCGCGGCGTGGATCGCGCAGGTTGCCCAGCAGGAAGGCGGCCACCACGCCGGTCAGATACGCCCCGAACGAGGCAGCGACCAGGCCACCGGCAACGAAGGAGAGCACGTCGGCGGCAACCCAGACCGCCACCGGCGCAGCGAACGGGAACCGCCGCCAAGCCAACAACGGCAACACCAAGGCCACCAAGGCCGCGGCCGCCACCGGAGTCGGCAGGCCAAGAACGGCAAGTTCGGGACGCACCGCGACCTCAACCAGGCAGCCGACGGCCAACACTGTGACGAACACCGGCATCCAGCCGAATCGCCCTGGCTCAGACAGAGGTCCCACGCGCCCAACATAGGTGTTGCGATCGCATCTCGCCTCCTCCCAAAGGTGGATCCCAGCTCCACAGGACGGCGGAGCTCGGGTACGCGAAGACGCTCCCGCGCGACGATGCCCACCCGCCTCCACCTCGACCAGGCTGGCGTCATGAACGATTTCGACCCCGAACCGACCGACCCCACGCCCGGCCCGCCGCAGTACTCGCTGTTGGGCATTTTGGGAGTGTGGGCTGCCGCCACCGTCCCGATGGGGCTGCTGGCCTTCGTCGTGGTTCCCGCAGTGATCCCCCACATCGGCCTGCACCCCGGCTTGGTGTTCTGGATGGCCATGGTGGTGGGCATGATCTGGCAGTTCGTGCTGTCGCTGCTGCTGCTGAGTCGCGAGCCTGGCGGCCTGCGCTGGTCATCACTGAGTGAGCGCATCTGGTTACGGGCTCCGTCCGACCCCACCACCGGCGCCCAGCGAGGGACGCTGTGGTGGTGGGTCGTGCCGGCGATCGCGGCCAACTTCTTTCTGGGACTCGCGGCTACTCAGTTGGATGCCTGCTGGACGTGGGCAGTCAGTGTCATCCCCGAACCGGCCTACACCCAGATCAGCGGGCTGGCCGATCCGCAGTTCCGCGGACAATGGTGGATCCTCGGGCTGGTGGTGATGAGCAGCATCTTCAACTACCTGCTCGGCGAGGAGTTGCTCTTCCGCGGCATCCTGCTCCCGCGCATGGCCGGCGCCTTCGGTAAATGGGACTGGGTGGCGAACACCTTGCTGTTCGGGCTCTACCACGTCCACAAGATCTGGTCGCTGCCCACGATCGTGCTCAGCAGCTTCGGCATCTCTTGGGCCACCCGTCGCTTCCACAGCCTATGGATGGGCGTCATCGTCCACGGCATCGAGGGCGTGGTGCTGTTCGTCATGGTCATCAGTGTTCT
>JAJTBJ010000129.1 GCA_021286985.1 Propionibacteriales bacterium
CCGGTCGAAGCGGTCGACGAATTCGGAGTCGGTGCCGAGGTTCTCGTGCATCACTTTGATCGCGACTGTGCGGGTGAGCCGCAGGTCGTCGGCCACGTAGACCGTGGCCATGCCGCCGCGCGCGAGCTTGCGGGTGATCCGGTATCTGCCGTCGACAATGCGTCCCACGAGGGGATCGGGCTTGCTCTGTGTCGTCGTCATGCGGCTCTTCGGCTCCGGAACAGGTGGGGAAGTTGGGTATTCCAGACCTGCTGGGAATTGTAAAGCTAGCGTGCAATCCCTCTTGCCGCGACCCGCCGCCCAGCTAGGCTGGCCGCGTGACCGCGCTACTGGGACTGGCCACGCGCCTGAAGCTGGCCAAACTGATGTTGATCACCAGCGCCCGCACGCAGACCGGCGACCTGGCCGAGTTCGCTGCGGCGGCGTTTGCCGGCGGGGTCGATCTGATCCAGTTGCGCGAGCCGCAGGCCGCTCTTGAAGTCCAGGCGGCCGCCCTGGCCACGGTCGAGAAGCAGGCCGGCCACAAGGGCCTGGTGAGCGCCTACGGCCCCACCGAGGTGGCCGCGGCGATCCACGCCGACGTGGCGCAGCTGTCCGCCCTCGACGGACCCGCCGCTGAAGCCCGCGCCGCCTTGGGCCAGTGGGCCCTGATCGGACGGGCCTGCCACTCGCCGGCGCAGGTCGATGCCGCGCTCGCCGATGGGGCGGTCGACTTCTTCACCATCAGCCCGGTCTTCAACGCCGCCGGCGTCGGTGAGGCCGGCCTGGATTTGGTGGCCTACGCCGCTCAGGTCGCACCACCGGCCACCGCCAAGCCCTGGTTCGCCGTCGGTGGGGTGAATGCCGAGAACCTCGATCAGGTGTTGGCCGCCGGTGCCCGCCGTGTCGGGGTGACCCGCGCCATCGCCGCCGCGCCGGACGTCCAGGCTGCGGCGGCGGCTTTGGACGCTCGCCTCACCCAGGCGTGGGGTCAGGACCCGGGCATGGAGCAGGCGATCTTCGGCGCGTTCTGATGAGCACCGAAGGACGCGCCGCAGTCCGGCGCGTCCCCGTTCGCTGACCAGCCGCCGGGTGTGAGAACCTGGTGGGGCATGAGAAACATCACGATGACGGTCGGGGTCTGAACCCCGACATGACGGCTGCGCCGTAGTTCTGGCGCACCCTGAGGACGACCCGAAGCTGGTTCGGGTGTCGACAAACAGTCCTGCCTGTCTTCAGCTTCAGTGAGGCGCTATCGCCTCGGACAAGGACCATCATCGTGACCATCACCATTCGCCCCGCGCGAGCCGACGACTACCGCAGCACCGAGGAGTTGGTGCGCGACGCCTTCTGGGATCTCTACCGGCCCGGGTGCGTCGAACACCTCATCATCCATCAGGCCCGGAAAAGTGACGAGCTGCTGATCGACCTCGTCGCCATCGACGACGACGGCCTGCTCGGCTCGTTGATCGTGACCCGCGCCCAGATCGTCGACGCCAGCGGCCAGGCCGCCGAGGTCGGTTATCTCGGGCCGATCGGCGTGCGGCCGGATCGTCAACGCACCGGCGTCGGCAGCGCCCTGATGCGGGCCGGCCTCGACCAGCTCACCGAGCAAGGATTCGTCGGAGTCTTCCTCTTCGGCGACCCTGGCTACTACGGCCGTTTCGGCTTCGCTGATGCGGTGACGTGGGCGATCACCACCCCGGACGGGCTGAACTTCCCGGCGTTCATGGGTCTGGAGTTGCGCGCCGGCGGCCTGAATGGCGTCCAGGGACGGCTGGCCGAAAGCCCGGCCTTCGAGGTCGACTCTGCCGCCTTGACCGAGTTCGATCAGCAGTTCGAGCCGCGTGAGGCGCACGTCCTGCCAGGCCAGTTCGGCCAGTAATCACCCGCGGTGGCGTTCGGCGCCGGCCGGGGCCTCAGGCCTTGCGGTCGGTGCTGAGCGCCACCAGGGCGGTCAGCGCGTCCGTGGCGACTGCGGGCAGCCCGGACGCCGCCAGGACGTCGCGGGCCTCGTCGGCGGCCACGCCGATCTCATGCTCGGTGGCGGCCAGGGCGCCCGAACAGGCGATGATCTGCCGCGCCCGGGTCACCTGCGAGGAGCTCAGCTCCCGGCCCAGCAACTCGTCCAGATCGAGGGCGTCGCTCTCTCTGGCCGCGGCCATGGCATTGGCCACCAGCACGGTCAGCTTGCCCTCGCGCAGGTCGTCGCCGGCGGGCTTGCCGGTGACCGCCTCGTCCCCGAACACCCCGAGGATGTCGTCACGGAACTGGAAGCCGCGTCCCAGCGGCGAACCGAAGCGCGCCAAGGTGTCGAGAAGCTGCGGCGAGGCGCCGCCCAGCGCCGCTCCGATCTGCAGCGGCCGAATCACGGTGTAGCGAGCGGTCTTGTACTCCACCACCCGGCGAATCTGATCGTCGACCGAGGCCGGGTCGCTGCGCGCGTCCAGCGGCGGACGGGTCTGGGCGGTGACGTCGAGGAACTGGCCGGCGTTGACCTCCTCGCGCACCAGCGCCGCCAGCGGTGCCGCAGCGGCCAGCCGGTCCGGCGGGGCGCCGCAGCCGGCGAACAACTGCTCCGACCACAGCAGCAGCAGATCGCCGAGCAGGATCGCCGCGGCGCGACCGAAGTCGGTCGAAGATCCGCGGCCGTCGGTCCCGGCGTGCGCGGTCGCGTACTGGACGTGCACCGCGGGCAGCCCCCGGCGGGTCGCCGAGCCGTCCATCACGTCGTCGTGGACGAGCGCGGCGACGTGGAGGAGATCCAGGCTGGCGGCGGCCCGGATCACGTGGTCGGGTACCTCGGTCGAGCCGGTTGCAGCCACATAGCCCCAGCAGCAGAAGGCCGGACGCAGTCGCTTGCCGCCGGCGGTGAACGCGCGGGCGGTCTCGACCAAAGTGGCGGTCTCGGGACCAAGCTCGGCCAGGGCGGTGGCGCGGCCGTCGAGGAAGGTGGTCAGCGCTGCGTCGATGGCGGCGCGGAACTCGGCAGCCAGCGGATCGGCGGGATTCAGGGTGACCACGCCCGCAGCCTAGACCACGGCGCCGACCGCGGTTGGAATAGGCTGCCGCCCATGCCCAACTCTCGTTCGACCCTGGCCGGCCTGCTCGCCGACGGTGGTCGACCGACGATGTCGTTCGAGTTTTTCCCGCCGAAGGACGACGCCGGCACCGTCCAACTGCTCACCGCGATCGAGGCGTTGCAGCCGCTGCGTCCAGACTTCGTCTCGGTCACCTACGGTGCCACCGGCTCCAGCCGGGAGCGGACGATCGACGCCACCCAGCTGATCGCCGCCCGCAGTGACGCGATCACCATGGGCCACCTGACGTGCGTGAGCCAGTCGGTGACCGAGCTCGAAGGCGCCATCGACGCCTACGCCGAGGCGGGGGTGAGCCACATTCTGGCCTTGCGCGGCGATCCGCCGGACGGCCCGACGGCAGCCTGGCATCGCCACCCTGACGGTCTGGACAATGCCACCGAACTGGTCGAGTTGATCAAGGCCCGCGGCGACTTCTGCGTGGGCGTGGCCGCCTTCCCTGACGGGCATCCCGAGCATCACGACTTCGACCTGGACGCGCGCATTCTCGCGGCCAAGGAACAGGCCGGGGCCGAGTTCGCGATCACCCAGCTGTTCTTCGATGCCGACGCCTATTTCCGGCTGGTCGAGCGGGTCCGGGCGCTGGGCTGCCAGTTGCCGATCATCGCCGGGATCATGCCGGTGACCAACATCTCCCAGATCGAGCGGTTCGCGTCCTTCTCTGGCGCCGACCTGCCGGCGACGGTGGTGCGGCGGCTGCGGGCGGTGGCCGACGATCCGGCGGCGGTACGCGAGGTCGGAGTCGAGATCGCCGTCGAGCTGTGCGACCGGCTGCTGGCTGGTGGGGCGCCCGGGCTGCAGTTCTTCACCCAGAATCGCTCGAAGGCGACCGCCGAAATTCTGCGTCGGCTACGCGAGATCGCCCCGCACCACTGACGCGGCGAATTACGGACGCCAGGCCGAGCGGCCGTCCACGTCGATGGTCACCAGGCGCTGGGTCGGACGGGTCAGCGCCACATAGAGCACCCGCTCCCCGCCGGGGGACTCCTCGACGATCTGATCGGGATCGACCACCACAACGCCGTCGTACTCCAGCCCCTTGACGTCGAGTGGGCTGATGAAGGTGACGCGGCTGCCCAGGGCCTCCAGGGCGGGCTGCGCGGCCGTGGCCAGTGCTGGCAGCTGACTCGGGGCAGCGACCACCCCGATCGTGCCCTCGACACGCTCGGCCAACTCGCTCAGCACCCGCGCCAACTCCGTATTCAACTCCGGGGAGGTGGTGGTCAGCAGCAGCGGCTCCACTCCGGTGCTGCGGACGGCGTGCGGCAGGTCGGCGCTCGGGAAGGCGCGGCGGACGACCTCGGCGGCCAGAGCGAAGACTTCGGCCGGGCTGCGGTAGTTGGTGCTCAGCCGGAAGCGCCGGCTGGGGGCGTTGCCGATCAGGTCGGTCAGCGCCTGCTCAGCCTCGTCCGGATCGGGCCACGAGCTCTGCGCCGGATCGCCGACGATGGTCCAGCTGGCCTCGGCTCCGCGGCGACGCAGCATCCGCCACTGCATCGGGGACAGGTCCTGCGCCTCGTCCACCAGGACGTGAGCGAAGGTGTCGTAGGGCTCGGCGTCGGGGTCGTGCTCGCGGTGGTGGCTGAGCAGATCGGCGGTGGTGACCAGCTCGCTCATCTCGGTGCCATCAGGCAGGAAGATCAGCGGCTCGTCCTCGGCGTCGGCGTGGATCGGCCCGATCAAGTCGGTCAGTTCGTCCAACAAGGCGACGTCGGCCACCGACCAGTCGTCGAAGTCGAACGAGCCGGCCAGGGCGGCCTGTTCGGCCGGGCTCAGCTCGGTGGAGACCTTCGCGACCACACTGGGGTCGCTGAGGCGGCGCAGCACCTCGGTGGCCTCCAGATCGGGCCACCAGGCGTGCAGGAACATCTTGTAGGCCGCAGCGTCGGTGACCAGCTCGCTGAACACCTCGAAGTCCAGCTCGAACTCGGCGGGGAACTTCGCGTACAGGGCGTCCAGGACGGCCGACTCGGCCGCGTCGCGGGCGGCATTGACCTTGTGGCGGGCCAGCACGTCGCGCCGGATCCGGGCCAGCTGCTCGCTGCCCAGGCGCAGCGGCTCGCCCTTGACCATCACCAGCAACTCTGGCGCCTCGGCCAGCGGCAGGTTCACCAGGCGCTTCAGCACCGGCACCATTCGCAGGCTGCCCTTGATCGGCGCCACCTCGGCCGAGTCGTTGCGCGAGGCGATCAGATCGAGAGCGTCGACGGCCACCCCGCCGATCGAGCGCAGGGTGACCGAATCCTCACCCAAGCTGGGCAGCACCCGTTCGATGTAGTTCATGAACAACCCCGACGGGCCGACCACCAGGATCCCGCCGCGCTCGAACCGGCGACGGTTGGAGTACAGCAGGTAGGCCGCCCGGTGCAGCGCCACCACGGTCTTGCCGGTGCCAGGGCCCCCGCCGATCACGGTGACGCCGCGGTAGTCGGCGCGGATCGCCTCGTCCTGCTCGGCCTGGATGGTGGCCACGATGTCGCGCATCCGGGGCCCGCGGGCCCGCTTCAGGGTGGCCATCAGCGCGCCTTCGCCGATGATCGGCAACTCGGTGGTCGACGACGAGTCGAGCAGGTCGTCCTCGATGCCGGTCACCTTGTCGTTGCGGCAGCGCAGCACCCGGCGGCGAACCACGTCCATGGGGTTGGACGCGGTGGCGCGGTAGAACGGTTCGGCGGCGCGGGCCCGCCAGTCGATCACCAGCGGCTCGTAGTCGTCGTCGCGGACGCCGAGGCGTCCGATGTAGCGGATCTCGCCGTCGGTGTGATCGAGGCGGCCGAAGACCAGGCCCTCGTGTTCGGCGTCCAGTTCGGCGAGGCGGCGGGCGGCCTGGAACGCGAACGCGTCACGTTCGAACATCGCCGTGCCGTCTTCCTCACGCATCCAGGACTGACGGTCCGAGCGATAGAGCTTCTGGCCCTCGCTGGCAACCTTCTTGGCCGATTTGGTGGCCTTCTTGAGGTGTTTGTAGACCAGATCGACGTGTGCCTGTTCGAGCGCGAGTTCGCGGTCGAGAGCCGATGGTCCCGGCACAGCTGAGTCCACTATCCGTCCTTCTGCAAATGCGTGCGACGGACTAGTTTACGCCGAATTTCCCCGCCTTGGGGGTATGGACCGTCCTCATTGGGCCGTCGTGTTTGAACAGCGGGCCCCGCCGGTGGCGCTCAGACCCCGGCCGAGCCTGAGGTGTTGCCCAGCTTCTTGACCGCCAGGACGCCGACCACGGCCACGTGCGCGATCAACAGATAGGCCCCGGTGGCTGCGGCCAACGCCGCCGGTGGCACGACGATGCCGACCCCGCTCACGCCGATCACGGCGAACACCAGCCACAGCACCAGGCAGGCCACCACGGTGACCCAGTCGTAGCCGCGCCGCACCGTCATCACCGCGCCGCCGGCGGCTGCGGCGAGGGGGACGACGGTGCCCACATACAGCCCAGTGAGGCCGCCGAGTTCGGTGCTGCCGAGGGTGAATCGGGCGATCAGCAGCCAGCCGACGGCCAGTACCGCCACCCCTGCCAGGTAGGGCCAGGTGCTCAGGATGCGCTTCATTGGTTCCCCTCAATGTGCCGGTCGCCGGTAGGCTACGCCCGGCGTCGAAGTACCTGCGATAGCGGAACAGGCGCCAAGATTTGGGGCGACTCGCCGAAGTGGCGTACGCTTGACCCTTGCTCGCCCTGTGCCTACAGGCGCGTGCGCTCACACTAGCTCAGCGATTGGGAGTAATGGCAAAGAAGGAAGGCGCCCTCGAACTCGAGGGGACGATCGTCGAAGCCCTGCCGAATGCGATGTTCCGGGTGGAACTGGCCAACGGTCACAAGGTGCTGGCAACGATCAGTGGCAAGATGCGGCAGCACTACATCCGCATCATCCCGGCCGACCGCGTTGTCGTTGAACTGTCTCCCTACGACCTGACTCGTGGGCGCATCGTCTTCCGGCATCGGTGAGCAAAACCGCAACAGTCCACCATCAGCCAAGTTCAGGGATACCCCTGCGCTCGGCACCTAGTCAGAAAGTTGCTCGATGAAGGTTCAGCCGAGCGTCAAGAAGATCTGCGACAAGTGCAAGGTGATTCGCCGGCACGGTCGCGTGATGGTGATCTGCGACAACCCGCGCCACAAGCAGCGCCAAGGCTGAGCG
>JAJTBJ010000130.1 GCA_021286985.1 Propionibacteriales bacterium
CCCGCTCGGTTTCGACGGGCTCAACCAGCGCCGAAGAGACCTCTGGCATCATGGGCGGGTGCATGAACTCGGGCTGTTGAAGACCGTCGTAACGGCGGTCGAAAAGGCCGTCGCTGATACCGACGCCCCCGTCGAGGCCGTCGGCCTGCGCGTCGGCGCACTGTCCGGAGCAGTCCCCGAGGCACTCCTCGGATCCTGGCCCATCGCAATCGCAGGCACCCGCCTGGTTGGCGCACGACTCGACATCGAAGTTGTTGCAGCACAAATCTGGTGCAGCTCCTGCGACGCGGCTCAAGAGGTTGACGAGTTCTTCGCGCTCACGTGCCCGGCGTGCGGCCTCCCGTGCGGAAACCTCATCGGTGGCCGCGAGTTCGAGGTCGCTTTCG
This sequence comes from Propionibacteriales bacterium, assembly GCA_021286985.1. Classification (GTDB taxonomy): domain Bacteria; phylum Actinomycetota; class Actinomycetes; order Propionibacteriales; family Propionibacteriaceae; genus Propionicimonas. Next base: position 387 of record JAJTBJ010000130.1, read on the forward strand.
CTGATGTCGCCGACGGCCCCACGGGCACTTCCTGACGTCACGCCTCAGCCCTCCACGTCGAGGGCGGCGAGCCAACGGTCGAGGACGGCCTTGGCCCGCACCACGCCCTCGTCGAGGGCGGCGGTCACCGGCTCAGTCACAACCATCGTCATGTCGACATGACCCGGCACGATGCCGACCACACTGACCTCGCTGGGCTCGGTGCCGAGCATGCGCGCGGCCGCGAACAAGTCGAGCAGCCCCACCTGATGCGGTGACAGCTTGGTGGCCAACAACCGCGGCACCTGATCGCCGTTCAGTTCCACGACAGTGCCGGGCACCTGGCCGGCGACGGCGTCGAGAATGAGCAGCCGGGTGGCCTCCTGGACCACCGGCAACAGCTCCATGCCACCGGTGGCGCCATCGACGAAGGAGACGCGGGGATCGTCCACGACGGCCTGGAGACGTTCCAGCAGCAGCAGGCCGGCGGCGTCGTCACCCATGATCAAGTTGCCCACGCCGAGGACGGTGATCGGTGCCACCGACGGCTCGAACGGCGGCCGATAGTCCAAGCTGTCGGGGCGAAGCCGGGAACTGGCAGGCGTAGTCATGACGGGTCCTTCAGTGCAAACGGGGAAACGGGAACTCCCCGGGGTTCGATCAGTCGAACCCCGGGGAGTCTAAACCGAACCGATCATCCGATCTTCGGCGAATCAACCGGCTTCGCGCCGCGACGCATCCACACTCCACCGTTGATCATCGAGGAGATGCCGCCGTGCCGCTCGAGGGAATCGGAGCGGACCGCCAGGTAGATGTGCAGGATCACGAAGGCCCAGATCAGGAACATGATGACCGCGTGGAACACCCGGACGTTGGTGATGCCGAACCAGTCGACCGGCGTGGAGACCAAGCCCCAGAACCAGCTCGAGTTCTTGTGCACCATGCCGTACAGGGTCAGACCGGTCACCATCTGGATCGCGCCCAGCACGTACATGCCGGTGTAGCCCAGCTGCTGCAGCGGGTTGTGCGCCAGATACAGCGGGGCGTGCTTGCGGATGAAGAGGTAGTGTCCGACGACCTCGCCGAGGTTCTTGACGTCGTCCTTCTTCTTCAGCGGCCACAAGGTCGGCCAGCGCAGGTACCGGTCGCGGGAACGGAAGGCCGAGACCACCCGGGCCGCGCCGATGACCAGCCAGATGAAGGCGGTGGTGAAGTGAATCACCCGCACCCACCCCATCAGGTAGCCGGCCTGCTGAGCTTGGTCGGTCGCCGACGGGCCGAAGAACGGGTCCATGATCAGGTACCCGGTCAGGCTCAGCACGACGATGGCCAACACGTTCGACCAGTGCTGCAAGCGCAACGACGCCGACCACAGGTTGACCCGCGCCCAGGAGTCGGGGCTGGCGGCCACATCGTCGGCGAAGCCCGCCGGGGCGGTCGAGCGCAACTCGATGTAGCCCTGGAAGGTGAAGTCACCCACGACGTCGCCGTCACCGACCGGAGCGGAGGCCACCGCCAACGGACGGAAACCGCGCCGCGACGACAGGTCGGCGTTCTTCACCGCGACCGCGCGATCCTCACGGCTGATCTTGCACTGGGTCAGGACCGCGGCCAGATCACCCCGCATCACCACGAAGTCACCGGTGCCCTTGCCCCCGGGCAACTGCAGATCGCGCACTCGGGTGAGGCTGTAGCGACGATCCATCCGAGCGGGATCGACGTCACCATCAGCGACCGTCGGCGTGAGGATGTCGTCACGCTCGGTGACCAGGCGATCGGCCAGGACGACGTCGACCGGGTCGGTCGAGCCGGCGGGAGCGGCCGCCGCCGCCATCGCCAGCACTCGACCGACGTTCATTTTGCCGGCAGTGAAGATCGACCCCGCCGTCAGTTTCAGCGCGGCCTTCTCAGCGGCCGGTGCTGCCTGTTCGTCGACGGTCATGACACCACGACCTGGATCTCTTGGCCTTCCGGGTCGAGCACGTGCACCGCGCACGACATGCACGGGTCGAAGGAGTGGATCGTCCGCAGCACTTCCAGCGGACGGTCGGGATCGGCCAGCGGGTGCGTGCCGTCCCCGGCCAGCGAGGCCTCGTAGGGGCCCTGCTGTCCCTCTTCGTCGCGGCCACCGGCCAGCCAGGTGGTCGGAACCACGGCCTGGTAGCGGTCGACCTTGCCGTCCTTGATGGTGACCCAGTGGCTCAGGTTGCCACGAGCGACCTCGACGAAGGAGAAGCCGCTGGCCTGCGCCGGCCAACTCGACGGCTCCCACTTGCTGGAGTCGAACACGTCGATGTCGCCCTTCTTCAGGTTCTCCACGAAGGAGTCGAAGATGGTGCCCAGCACCTCGACGGAGGTGACCGCTTCCACGCAGCGGGCCAGTGCACGGCCAGCGGTGGAGTTGAGCTGGGCCGGCTTGATGCCGATGGCGCCCATGGCGAAGTCGACCAGCGCCTTGGTGCGCTCGTGGCCGCGGGCGTAGGCGAGCAGCACGCGGGCCAGCGGGCCGACCTGGACGGGCTTGCCGTCGTAGCGGGGCGCCTTGCTCCAGGTGTACTTGTCGGCGTCGCCGAGCCACTGGTACGGCGGCTTGGGGCCGGTGTACTTCACGGTGGTCTCGCCGACCGACGGGTGCAGCGCCTTGGCGTCGCCGGAGTAGGTGTACCAGGCCGAGAAGATGCCTTCGGCGATCTTGGTCGGGTCGAAGGGCTGCACGTTGGCCAGGTCCATGTTCATGATCACGCCGGGCGCGACCGCGGTATGCGGCGAAGACTTGTCGCCGGTGTTCGGGTCACCGGAGTAGGTGGCGCCGGACATGCCCACGGCCATGAAGTTGGGCACCGAGGCGCCGATGTCGAAGTACTCCTTGTAGACCGTCACCACAGCCAGCGCGTCGGGCAGGTACACCCGGTGGACGAACTCGTCGGCCTCGGCGATCCACTGGGCGATCTGGTCGATCTGCACCTGGTTGACCGTCTCGGACTTGTTCGGGTCGATCGAGCAGGCCATACCGCCGACCAGGAAGTTCGGGTGCGGGTTCTTACCCCCGAACACGGTGACGATGCGGATCATCGAACGCTGGAACTCCAGGGCGTCCAGGTAGTGCGCCACGGCCATCAGGTTGGCTTCGGCCGGCAGCTTGTAGGCCGGGTGACCCCAGTAGCCGCCGGTGAAGATGCTCAGCTGGCCGGAGTCGACGATCGACTTCACCGTGGCCTTGACCTCGGCGAAACGCTCGACGGTGTTGCCCTTCCAGGACGGCACGCCGGCGGTCTTGGCGATCGAGTCGGCGAAGGCCTTGGTCTTGACCGGGTCGGCTTCCAGAGCCTTGGTCACGTCCACCCAGTCCAGCGCGTGCAGGTGGTAGAAGTGAATGCAGTGGTCTTGGACTTCCTGGGCGGTCAGCACCAGGTCGCGGATGGCCTTGGCCTGCTTCGGCGGGTTGGAGCCGATGGCGTTCTCCACCGCCGAGATGCTGGCGATGGCGTGCACCGAGGTGCACACGCCGCAGATGCGCTGGACGAAGGCCCACACATCGCGGGGGTCGCGGCCCTGGACGATCTCCTCGATGCCACGGAACTGGGTGGTCTCGCTCCAGGCCTTGGTGATCTTGCCACCCTCGGCTTCCAACTCGATGCGGAGGTGTCCCTCGATCCGGGTGATCGGATCAACAACTACGCGTGCCATGTCTTACTCCGCCTTCTTGGAATCGTCAGTGGTGGTCTCAGCCGGCGCCTCCGCGTCCGCGGAAGCCTCGACCTTCTTGGGATTGGGCAGCCAGACCCGCTCGGAGTCACCGAATGCCTGCAGCGGCTCGTTGCCCGCAGCGGCGTTGCGGCTGGCCGCGTGGGCGGCTGCGGTGACACCGGCGTGGATCGCGACACCGGCGGCAGCAACCCCGACGACGCCCCAGCCGACGGCTTCCGCCGTGCCCTCGACGCCGAAGCCGCCGACGTTCGGCAGCGTCCGGTAGAAGGGGGTGAAGTTGTCGAAGAAGTTCTTCTCGGTGCAGCCCAGGCACGGGTGACCGGCCTGAACCGGCCAGCTGGTGCCCTTGTTCCACTTGATGATCGGGCAGGCGGCGAAGGTGCTCGGCCCCTTGCAGCCGACTTCGTAGAGGCACCAGCCGTTGCGGGCGCCGTCGTCGTCGAAGGTGCGGACGAACTGACCGGCGTCGAAGTGGGCGCGACGCTGGCAGGAGTCGTGGATGCGCTGGTCGTAGGCGAACAGCGGACGGCCCTGGTTGTCGAGCTTGGGAGCTTCGCCGTGGGTGAGCAGGTAGGCGATGGTGGCGGTGATGACCTCACCGATCGGCGGGCAGCCGGCCACGTTGATCACCGGACGTCCGGTGAGGATCTGGTCGACACCCACCGCGCCGGTCGGGTTGGGCTTGGAGGCCTGGACCGAGCCCCACACCGCGCACGCGCCGACGGCGATGACCGCAGAGGCCTTCTCGGCCGACTTGCGCAGCACCGACTCGGCCGACTCGCCACCGATGGTGCAGTAGATGCCCCCGTCGTTGACGGGGATGGAGCCGTTGACCACCAAGACGTGAGGCTGGGCGTTGGCCGCTTCCAGGGCCTTGTTGGCCGCGGCACCCGCTGCCGGCATGACCAGTTCGTTGTACTCCACCGAAAGCAGCCGCAGCACGGCGTCCTCGATGGTGGTGCCGCCGGAGCGCAAGGCGCTCTCCATGCAGCCGGTGCATTCCTGCAACTGCAGCCACACCACGACCGGCTTGGTCAGCGCGCCCATCTTGTCGGCGATCACTTCGGCCGGCACCGGAGCGGCGAAGGCCGGCGTGGCCGAGCCGGCCACTGCCCCACCCACCGCAAAGACCGCGGCGAGTTCGCCGCAGTACTTGAGGAAGTCGCGGCGGTCGAAGCCCGCCTTGATCAGGTTCTCTTCGAGGGTTGGCTCAGTCCAACCGCTGAGTTCAAAAGACACGAGCGTGCTCTCCCTTTTCGCTCATCCCCGGACGGGGAAGCCCCCGGCCCGCTAACTGACCCGTCGCAGCACTACGCAAGAGTGCGGATCAGGCCATGGCGCATCATAGCCACCTGACAGGGGGTTTTGCATCACGCAAACGGTGATTTAGGCAACACGATTTCAGCATCCCCCGGCGACCACTGGTCGGCGGCGTCCGTGGCGGTCCCGAACAGGCCCCAAACCGGCAACCCACCTAGCCACACGGCACTCGCTGGTGGGGTCTAGGTCCGGCCCGGCACCCTTCGACACCACAGCCAAAGTGCCGGAATTGTCACGACATTATTGTAAATACAAATCGCCGATGTTGCGTTATTTTCGCTGTTTACGAAAACCCTGCGCCGACGGTTCAGCCGGCAGCGGTCCCCTCGGTCAACCACGCCAGCCAGGGCTCCACGCCCTCGCCGGTGCGGGCCGACAGCTCGAAGACCTTCGCGGTCGGGTTGACGGCAGCCACGTTCCGGTAGAACAGGTCCATGTCGAAGTCGAGGTAGGGCGCCAGGTCGAGCTTGTTGACGCAGATCGCCTCGACCGAACGGAACATCACCGGGTACTTCAGCGGCTTGTCCTCGCCCTCGGTGATCGCGTACACCATCGCCTTGGCATGCTCGCCCACCTCGAATTCGGCCGGGCAGACCAGGTTGCCGACGTTCTCGATCACCACCAGATCCAGCGTGCTCAGGTCGAGCCCGCGCAACGCCTTGGCGATCATCGGCGCGTCCAAATGACATTCGCCGCCGAAGCCGTTGCCGGTGTTCAGCAGCGAGATCTGGGCTCCGTAGCCGCCCAGGCGCTCAGCATCCAGCGGGGTCTCGATGTCGCCCTCGATCACGCCGACTCGCACCGAGCCCTCCAGCGCAGCCAGCGAACGCTGCAGCAGCGTGGTCTTACCCGAACCCGGCGAACTCATCAGGTTGACCACCCGCACCCCGGCTGCGTCGAACGCGCGACGGTTGGCATCAGCGAGCCGATCGTTCTCGGCGTAGATGTCCTCCAGGATCTGAATGCGCTCGCGTCCGGTCTGGTACTCCGAATGGTCACCGATCAGCTCGGCCAGCGCCTCGTCGTGGACGTGGTCGTGGCCCTCGTCGTGGCTGTGATCGTGCGGATGGGAGTGGGTGTGCCCGTCGTGGTCATGATCGTGGGCGTGGCCATGGTCGTGGCCGGCCTCGTCGTGATCGTGGGAGTGGACGCTGCCGTCATCGTGGCGGTGGAAGCGGCCCATCAGGATTCTCCTTTCGTGGCCCGAGGCGGGTCACAGATATCGATCGCGGTGAGGGTGAACTCCTCCCCGCTGGTCACCCGAGTGCTGCTCGAGCCGCAGGCGCGGCAGTCGAAGCCCAACTCGGGACCAAGTTCACCTGTCGCGGCGCAGTCGTCGCAGGTGATCACGGCAGGAACTGAAGTGACGCGCAGTTCCGCGCCATCGAGGGAGGTGTCGCGGACGACGAAGGTCCAGGCGTGGGTGAGGGCGTCGGGCACCACCTGGCGCAGTTGCCCGATGGTCACCTCGACAGCTTCCACTCGGCGATCCCCGGCAGCGCGGGCAACCGCAGCGGCCAGCGAGCGGCACAACGACACCTCGTGCATCGCGCCCCCCTTTCACTGGCCGCGGCTAGTGTTCCACAACCTGTCAACGCCGATCGCCGGGACGATTTGCGCTCTAGATTCCGATATCGGGCCGTTTCGGCGCGGCAACGACCATCCAGCGCGCAATTCGTGTCACCCCTGGGCACGCCATGCCCAGCCTGATGCGGAAGCCCGCTCGCCGTCGCATACTTGGCCCATGCTCACGCGCCGGGAATACCTGCTGCGCGGAGTCGT
>JAJTBJ010000131.1 GCA_021286985.1 Propionibacteriales bacterium
CTACGTCCGCCGGGTCGAAGAAGCCCTGATCCGGCTGTTGGCCGGCTACGGCATCACGACCGGACGGGTGGTCGGACGCACCGGGGTGTGGCTGGCCGCCGACGGCGAGCGACCCGAGCGCAAGATCGCCGCGATCGGCATCCGGGTGGCCAAGCGCACCACCATGCACGGCTTCGCGCTCAACGTGGCCGCCGACCTCGCCGACTTCGACAAGATCGTGCCCTGCGGCATCGACGACGCCGGGGTGACCTCCATCGAGGCCGAACTGGGTCACGCCCCCAGCCTGCTTCAGGTGGCCGCCGACCTGGAGCCACAGCTGGCCGCGTTGCTGGACTTCAGCCCCTACGTCCCCTCCCCCGATCTGGACGCGTTGGCTGCTGTCCCGGACCCCAAGATCACCTTCGGACTGACGGCTCAATCCACCAGGTGAGGAAAACGCCTCCCAATGCCGCAGATGGGCTCGCCCACCCCATAACCTGAGGCCTGGCTGCCCACGGTCGGGCACCCGCGACTGAAGGATGCCCCCCTATGACCCGCGTGCGGCGTAGCGCCACCGCTTTGGCTGCCTGTCTTCTGATCGGTTTCAGCGCCGCTCCGGCGGCCATTGCCGAAGACTCCACACCCGAGACGACCCCGCTGGCACAAGCTCCGCAACCGGCCTCGACCCCCACCGCGCAGCCGACGCCCGCCGCCGAGGCGACCCCGCGCACCGACCCAGAACCAACCGAGGCACCCGCCCCGGCCGTGGCTGAGACGCCCACCCCCGCAGAAATTCAGGAAACTCCACCTCCGGCAACGACAGTCCGGGTGCGCCCTGCAGCAGCGGGTGAGACCTACACCTTCACCACCGACCAACTGTGCCCGGGCACATTGGCCCCATCAGCGACGAATGTCGCCGGCGCGGTCACCATCGACCTCGATGCCATCGGCATCTACGACTGGGTCGCGATCCACGTTGATGCGACGTCCAGCTGCCGGGCCGACATCACCAGCCTGACGTTCCTCGGCACGGGCGCCAACCTCGGCGGCATCAACATCGAGAAGAACACCTTCGCCCAAACCACCGCCGGGGTCGCCAACAAGCTCACCTCCGTCACCTTCCCCGACGACATCGCATCGCTCTACCTCGACGAAGGCGCCTTCGCTCAGACCTCGACGGTCGGGTCGAACACCTTGAAGACGGTGCATTTCCCCACCGGCACGCTCGACTCCCTCACGATTCTGAACAATGCGTTTCGGCAGGAGACCACCGCAACCGGGGGCAAGAACGCCCTCCACAGCATCGACCTCGCCGCCAAGGAGGTGACCTTCGGGCCGGACGCCTTCAGCCAGACCAGTGCGGACAGCGACAACGCGCTGTCCACCCTCACCATCACCGGGGTCACGAACAACAACATCGTCGTCGGGGAGAACGCGTTCGCTCAGCATGCCGGTGGCAACAACGCCCTTGGGGAGATCACTCTCGACGCCGACGTGTCCCAGTTGACGGTCGGCGCCTCGGCCTTCACCCAGGTGGCCGACGGCAACAACGCGTTGACCACAGTGAACTTCCCGGCGACGTTGGACAACTTGCAGCTCGACGCCGGCACCTTCGCCCAGACAGCCGGTGGCCACACCGCCTTGGGCAACATCACCTTCCCCTCGACGATGAGCGGGCTCTACCTGGCGGACGACGCCTTCGCCCAGCAGGTGACCGGCGCGAGCAGCAACACGTCCCTGACGTGGGTGAGGTTCCCCGACACCGTTCAGGGGTTCGTTGTCGGCCCAAGCGCCTTCGCTCAAACTTCAGCGCACGGCAACACGACTCTGCGCACCATCTACTGGCCCACCTCGGTGCCGCTGGGCATGATCATCGAAGATCACGGCTTCGCACAGACTGCCGTCGAGGGCCACACGACTCTGGCCTCTGTTCGGTTCCCCAGCACGACCGGCATGTTCCTCATCGGCGATCAGGCCTTCGCCCAGACCAGTACGAGCAACACGTTGACGTCGGTGACGCTGCCGCAGAGCCTGTCCATGCTGTACCTCGGCTACCAGGTCTTCGCCCAGTCACCAACGTCGGTGCTGGCCACCATCACCCTGCCGTTCAGCGGGCCTCCGACCTCGGGAAGCCTGGTCGACGCCACCGCCGCGCCAGCCTCGGTCGACTGGGTGTGGTTCGGCCCCGACAAGGAGCTGATCAAGGATTGGCCCGAACTGAGCCTCACCTCACCGGAGACCAAGCCGCTGCGCGCCCCCATCTCGGCCGCTCGGCTCCGGGCGCAAGGCGTCACCACTGGCGTCGCTTTGACCGGCTACCGCACCCTCACCCTCGACAACCTGGACGCCACCAAGACCCACTACGTCTATCGGGACGGCCAGGACGTCGCCACGCCACTGTCGGGGCAGTCCGCCACCGTCGGGGCCGCCAACGCCAACGCCAATGGCGGCTGGACCACGACCCTGCCGTCAGCGACCTCGTCGGTCGGCAGCTTCGCGGGCTGGTGCACGACGCCGGTCAGCGCAACGGGCGCCTGCTCGGGGACCACCCTGCGCGCCGGAGACAGCTTCACGCTGAACGCTGATACCCATTTGTGGGCGCTGTGGCAGGGCGTGGCGCTGCTGCCGCCGGTGATCCCGTCCCAGTCGCTGGGAAGCGGCGTCGCCGGACAGCCGTTCCAACATCAGATCGCGGTGGAGGGTTCCGGCGAGATCGCCTGCGCCATCACCGCCGGCAGCCTGCCGTCCGGGGTCAGCCTGACCGGCTGCACGCTGTCCGGCACCCCGACCGCGGCCGGCACGTATCACTTCACCGTGACCGCCACCAATGCCGCCGGCTCGGCCACCCGGGAGTTCAGCCTCACCGTCACCGCAGCCGCCGACGACCTGGCCTACACCGGCACCGGTGATCTGACCCCGACCGTCTGGGTAGCAGCCCTGCTGATCGCCGTCGGTGGCGGGCTGCGGTTGCGGCGGTCAGCTCGCTGACGTCCAGGCGTGGACGGGTACGATTTTCCGGTGACCGACACCCAACCCCGCAAGCTGCTTCGCCTCGAGGTTCGCAACGCTGAGACCCCGATCGAGCGCAAGCCTGCGTGGATCCGCACCACCGCGAAGATGGGGCCCGACTACACCGAGCTGCACCAGTTGGTGAAGTCCGAAGGCCTGCACACCGTCTGCCAGGAAGCCGGCTGCCCCAACATCTACGAGTGCTGGGCAGACCGCGAGGCCACCTTCCTGATCGGCGGGGAGGCCTGCACCCGGCGCTGCGACTTCTGCCAGATCGAGTCGGGCAAACCGTCCGGCTACGACCGGGACGAGCCGGCGCGGGTCGCCGAATCGGTGGCCACCATGGGCCTGCGCTATGCCACCGTGACCGGGGTGTGCCGCGACGATCTGGCCGACCAGGGCGCATGGCTCTACGCCGAGACCATCCGCCAGATCCACGCCCGCAATCCCGGGGTCGGGGTGGAGATGCTGGCCCCCGACTTCTCCGGACGCGCCGACCTGCTCGGCCAGGTGTTCGATGCCGCGCCGGAGGTCTTCGCCCACAATGTCGAGACGGTGCCGCGGATCTTCCGCCGGATCCGTCCCGGGTTCGACTACGACCGGTCGTTGAACGTGCTCACCCAAGCCCGTGAGCGCGGCCTGGTGACCAAGTCGAATCTGATCCTCGGCATGGGTGAGACCACCGAGGAGGTGCTGCAGGCGTTGCGTGACCTGCACGAGGCCGGTACCGAGCTGGTCACCATCACCCAGTACCTGCGGCCGAACATCCACCTGCACCCGGTGGAACGGTGGGTGACGCCACAAGAATTCGACGAATTGGGCGCAGAAGCCACCGCGATTGGATTCCGCGGCGTCCTTAGTGGACCATTGGTCCGGTCGTCTTATCGTGCGGGACGGTTGTACCGTCAGGCGATAGCGGCACGGGCGAGCACCGACCAAGGGTCGGTTCAGATGGGGAGTGCATGATGGCGAGCGAGAAGGCCAAGGAACTGGCCGCCAAGCAGAAGGCCGAACTCAAGGCGGCCAAGCTGGCGAAGAAGAACTCGAGCAACCCGGCCGACTGGCCGTGGTACCGCCAGTTGTGGCAGACCTACAAGGTCACCGCCGACGTCGACCCGAAGCTGAACACCTATGTGATCGCCGCGTTCGTCGGCTCCGTGGTGCTCTTCACCATCATCGGCATCATCTTCCAGCCGTGGTGGATGTGGCTGCTGCTGGGCATCACCGCCGGCATCACCGCCGACCTCTACATCCTGCTGGAGCGCGCCAAGAAGGCCACGTTCGTCCGCTACGCGGGGCAGCCCGGTTCGGCCGAGGTCGCCCTGGGCATGCTCGACAAGAAGAAGTGGTCCTACACCCCGGCCCTCACCGCCACCCGTCAGCTGGACGTGGTGCACCGGGTGGTCGGCCCGCCCGGAATCGTGCTGATCTCCGAGGGACAGCCCGGACGGGTCAAGGCCCTGGTCAGCTCCGAGGTGAAGAAGCACGAACAGATCGCCTATGGCGTCCCGGTTCTCACCGTGGCGATGGGCGACGGCGAGGGCCAGGTGCCGCTGGCGGGGCTGACCAAGCACCTCACCAAGCTGCCCAAGAAGCTGGCCCCCAGCCAGCTCACCGACCTCAAAGCCCGGCTGCGGGCGCTGGACGCGGTGCGTCCGCGGGTGCCGCTGCCCCGTGGGCCGATGCCCACCATGAAGGGCGCTGCCCGGGCGATGCGCGGCCGCTGAGCCGAGCCGGCTTTGGCCAATATCGTCAATGCCGAGCGCATCTCTCTGGCGTTCGGCACCCGCATCCTGCTGGACGGCGTCAGCCTCGGCTTGGGTGAAGGTGATGTCGTCGGCGTGGTCGGACGCAACGGCGACGGCAAGACCACCCTGCTCAGACTGCTGGTCGGCGCCGCCGAACCCGATTCCGGGCAGGTCATTCGCAACCCCGGAGCGTCGATCGGCTACCTGAGCCAGGACGAAACCTTCGCCCCGGGCGCCACCGTCCGTGAAGTCGTGGTCGGTGGCCAGGCCGATCACGTCTGGGCAGCCGAGGCCGGCTCGCGCGCGGTCGTCCATCACTTGTTGGCCGGCATCGACCTGGGCGCCGCAGTCGCGGCGTTGTCCGGTGGCGAGCGGCGGCGGGTCGGGCTGGCCACCGTACTGCTGGCCGGGCACGACCTGCTGGTGTTGGACGAACCCACCAACCATCTCGACGTCGAAGCCGTCGCCTGGCTCGCCGAACACCTCAACCTGCTGCAGTCGCGGGGCACCGCGATGCTGGTCGTCAGCCACGACCGCTGGTTCCTCGATGCCGTCTGCAATCGAGTCTGGGAAGTCCACGACGCGGTCGTCGACGCCTACGAGGGTGGCTACGCCGCTTACGTGCTGGCCCGGGCCGAGCGCGTCCGGCAGGCCGCCGCCAACGAAGCTCGCCGACAGAATCTGCTGCGCAAGGAACTGGCCTGGCTGCGCCGCGGCCCGCCTGCGCGAACATCCAAGCCGAAGTTCCGCATCGACGCTGCCAATGCGTTGATTCGTGATGTGCCCGAACCGCGCGATTCGATCCGCCTGCGCGAGTTCGCCACCACCCGACTCGGCAAGGACGTCTTCGACCTGCACAAGGTGACCTACTCCGTCGGCGAGCGCACCCTTCTGCAGCAGCTGGACTGGTCGATCGGCCCCGGCGACCGAATCGGCCTGATCGGCGTCAACGGCGCAGGCAAGACCACGTTGCTGCGGCTGTTCACTCAGGAGTTGGCGCCCGCGTCCGGCACCGTGAAGCAGGGCAGGACGCTGCGGATCGGGCATCTGTCACAGGTGGTCACCGTCCTGGACGACTCCGAGCGCGTGTTGGAGTCGGTGCAGCGGTTGCAGCGCCAAGTGAAGCTGGCCACCGGGGTGGAGTCGTCGGCGTCCAATTTGTTGGAGGACTTCGGCTTCCGCGGCGAGCGGCTGGTCACCCGGATCGGTGAACTGTCCGGCGGCGAGCGGCGACGGCTGCAGTTCCTGCGGCTGCTGCTCAGCGAGCCGAATGTGCTGCTGCTCGACGAGCCCACCAACGACCTCGACATCGACACTCTGACGGTGATCGAGGACTATCTCGACACCTGGCCCGGCACCTTGATCGTGGTCTCCCATGACCGCTGGTTCTTGGAGCGCACCTGCGATGTGACCTATGCCCTGCTGGGCGACGGTCGCTGCGTGATGCTTCCCGGAGGCGTTGAAGAGTACCTGGAGCGTCGTGCAACGGCAGCGTCGCCCCACCCGACCACCGGCACGTCAAAGGCGACCACGACGGCGTCCGCGGCCCAGCGACAGGCCCGCAAAGACCTCGCCAGGGTGGAGAGCCAGCTGGCCAAGATCGAGGCCGAGATTCAGCGAATCCACGCGTTGCTCGACGCCAACGCTGCCGACTACCCCAGACTGGTAGCGCTGGGCAGCGAGCTGAACCAGGCGTTGGCCCGGCGCGAGGAACTGGAGGCGCAGTGGCTGGAGCTGGCAGAGGCAAGCGAGGGCTGAGCGTTCGCGGCGCGATCGCCGTGACCCTGATCGTGCTGTGCGCCGTCCTGGGGCCGATCGGCACGGTGGCGGCCTGGGCGTGGTCGCAGGTCAACGACACCGATCGCTTCGTGGCCACCTACGCTCCCCTGGCCCAGGCACCGGCGGTGCAGCAGCTGGTGGTGTCCCGGGTGTCGAAGGCGACGGTGAACAAGCTCGGGGTGATCGGCCAGAACGAGCTCGCGCAGTCGCTGGTCGACGACACCGTGACCGCCATGGTTGGCTCGCCGGCGTTCGCCGCGATCTGGGAACGAACGCTGCGCGCTGCCCACCAACAACTGCGAGCATTGCTCGCCGACGAGCAGGGCGTGGTGGTGATCGAGGACAGCACGCTGCAGATGCCACTCGGGCCGTTCGTCGATGCGCTGAAGCAGCGACTGATCGCCGCCGGGGTGCCGTTCGCCGATCGGCTGCCGACCGTCACCACGTCGGTCCCGCTGATCCAACTCGATCCGCGCCTGGTCGCTCTCGCCCGTGGCAGCTACCGGGTATTGGAGGCCATGGCGATCTGGCTTCCCTGGGCTGCGCTGCTGTGCGGGGTGGCGGCCTTCCTGGTGTGGCCGAACAAGCGCCGCGCACTGATCACCCTCGGTATTGCGATCGGGGTGGGTACCGCCGCGGCGAC
>JAJTBJ010000132.1 GCA_021286985.1 Propionibacteriales bacterium
GGTTTCGACAAGCTCAACCAGCCCCGCATCGGTTTCGACAAGCTCAACCAGCCCCGCATCGGTTTCGACAAGCTCAACCAGCCCCCGTTGGTTGAGCAGCGAGCGAAGCGAGCGTGTCGAAACCCGTAGTCACTGCGGCGAGCGGGCTCTCGATGGCTGGACCCGCGGCGGCTCCCCGGGCATCTTGGGGTACTCCGGCGGATAGGGCAGCTCTCCCTCCCCCGCCGCCGCGTCCCGCTCGTACCACTCCAGCGCGACGGTCAGCGGACCAGGTGAGGTGCCGGCCAGCCCTGCCCACACATCGCCGCGCTCGGCGAAGCGCTGCGGCATGGTGACCAGCGAGAACTGCGCCGGAGCCACCTCACCGAGTTCGTCCCATTCCAACGGTGCCGATACCAACCCCGCCGGGGTCGGACGAATCGAGTACGCCGAGGTCATCAGCCGATCGCGGGCCATCTGGTTGAAGTCGACGAACACCCGCTGACCGCGTTCCTCCTTCCACCAGTTGACCGTCACCTGGTCAGGAAGCCGCCGGGCCAACTCACGCCCGATCGAGATGGCCGCGTGACGAGCCTGGATGAAGTCGGCCGGCTGGATCGGCGCATAGACGTGCACCCCGCGCCCACCGCTGGTCTTGCAGAACCCGGTCAGCCCGGCCTCGGTGAGGATCTCCCGCAGCATCAGCGCCGCCTGCACCACGACCTCGAATCCCACGCCAGGTTGGGGATCGAGATCGATGCGCAGCTGGTCGACCGCCTCGGTGTCGGGCAGGCGCACCGGCCAGGGGTGGAACCGCACCGTGCCGAGATTCACCATCCAGATGATCGTGGCCAGGTCGGCCGGGGCCACCTCCTGCGCCGTCCGACCGGACGGGAAGTGCACCTCGGCGGTCTGCACCCACTCGGGGGTATTCGCCGGCGCCCGCTTCTGGAAGAAGGCCTCTCCTTCGCCGTCGCTCCTGGTGGCCAACTTCACGTCCTCCCGGACGCCGCCAGGCCAACGCTCCATGGTGGTGGGACGGTCCTGCAACGCGGCCACAATGCCCGGCCCCACGCTCTCGAAGTACGCCGCAACCGCACGCTTGGTGAGCCCAAGCTCGGCGAAGTAGGGCTTGTCCGGGCTACTCAGGCGCACCGGACGTCCCTCGATCAGCAGTTCGACTGCTTTGTCGGCCATGACCGCAGGCTAGCGGTGAACCGCTGCCTATGCTGGAGAGCCCCAACGACGCGGAGGACACATGGAACTCAAGGTCATCAAGACCCCCGATGAGTGGCGGGCCCAACTCAGCCCGCTGGAATACCACGTTCTTCGCGAATCCGGCACCGAAGCGCCGTTCACCGGCGAGTACACCGACACCACCACCGCCGGCAGCTATCAGTGCCGCGCGTGTGGCGCCGAGCTGTTCCGCAGTGAGCACAAGTTCGCCTCTCACTGCGGCTGGCCATCGTTCTTCACCGCCGCCGCGGGCGACCGCGTCCGGCTGCTGGAGGACCGCTCGTTGCCAGGCCCGGCGCGCACCGAGGTGCGGTGCGCTCAGTGTGACTCGCACCTGGGCCATGTGTTCACCGGCGAGGGCTACGACACCCCTACCGACCAACGCTGGTGCATCAACTCCGTCAGCCTGCGTTTCGTCGCTGACTAGGATCGGCGCGGCGCGGTGGCGCTGTCACGGGCGGAGGCTACGCTCAACGCGTGGACGCACGCCGTGATCACGGGGCGCCGCAGCTGTTCGAGGCTGCGGCTCATTTGTTGTTGACCATGGCCTGGCGACCCGAGTTGAAGGTTGAGCAGATCCCCGCTCCGCAGAAGATCGCTCCCCACGCGGTGGCCATCACCGCCGACATCTCCAGCGCCGATACCGAACTCGGATCCGCGCGATTGGTGCTGTTGCACGACCCGGCCGGCAGCCCCTCCTGGGACGGCGACTTCCGCTGCGTGAGCTTCTCCCGCGCCGAAGTCGAACCCGAGATGGTCTCCGACCCACTCCTCACCGAGGTCGGCTGGTCGTGGCTACTGGAAGCCTTAGAACGCAATCAAGCCGAGTTCCGGGCACCCAGTGGCTCCGTGACCGCGGTCTCCAGCAAGTTCTTCGGCGGTATCGCCGATGACCCGGCCCGCGCCGAAGTCGAGGTGCGGGCGTCCTGGACGCCGGTGATCTCCGTTCCCGAGGATGTCGTGGCCCACCTCCTCGCGTGGTCGGAGCTGTTGTGCCTGTCGGCCGGGCTTCCGCCCCTTCCCGAAGGGGTGGTCCCGATCGCCCCCCGTCGCACCGGAGCGTGGCAGCGGTGAGCGAAGAAACCCCTGCCGTCGAATATCCCGTCCTGGAACTGCCGGCCGACGGGATCCCGGCGGTGATCGACACCCCTGAGGCGCTCGCCGACGCGCGAACGGCGCTGATGGGTGGTCGCGGCCCGATCGCCATCGACACCGAGCGTGCGCAGGGTTATCGCTACACCGCCAAGGCCTATCTGATCCAGTTGCGTCGCGACGGCGCCGGCACCCACCTGATTGACCCGGTCGCCTTCGAGAACGGCGCTCCCCGCGCTGACTTCTCCGCGATGGCCGCCGAACTCGCCGATGACGATTGGATCCTGCACGCGGCCAGCCAGGATCTGCCCTGCCTGGCCGAACTCGGCCTGCTGCCCGCCCACCTGTTCGACAGCGAACTGGCCGCCCGCCTGCTCAACCTCCCGCGGGTCAACCTGAGCGCGCTGATGGAGACCGCGCTGGGGTTGACCCTGCGCAAGGAGCACTCGGCCGCCGATTGGTCCCGGCGTCCCATCCCCGAGGATTGGCTGGTCTACGCCGCCTTGGACGTCGAACGCCTGGTCGATCTGCGCCTGTGGCTCATCGACCAACTCCAGCAGGCCGACAAGCTGGACTGGGCCCACCAGGAGTTCGCCCACCTGGTGGCCCACGCCGCTGATCCGGCAGCGATCCGGCGCGACCCCTGGCGCCGGACGTCCGGGCTGCACGCGATCCACTCCCCCGCCGCGTTGGCCGTCGTGCGCGAACTGTGGACCACCCGCGAGCAGATCGCCGAGCGTCTCGACCGTTCTCCGGGGCGGGTGCTCCCCGACCGGGCGATCACCGAGGTCGCCGAACTCGTCGAAACCTCGAAGACCAAGCGTCTGACCCGAAGCGACCTGCGCGGGGTGCGCGCCTTCAACAACCGACTGGCCGCGCGCTACGAGGCCGATTGGCTCGCCGCCACCGATCGGGCAGCTGCGTTGACCCCGGCCCAGCTGCCGCCGCGCCATCTTCCCGTGGACGGTCCGCCGCAGCCGCGTTCGTGGGAGCGGCGCTGGCCGAGTTCTTTCGAACGCTTCTACCGGATCCGTCCGGTGCTGGCCGAGTTGGCCGAGGAGGTCAACGTCCCTCTGGAGAACCTGCTGTCCCCTGACCACCTGCGGCGACTGCTGTGGGATTCTCCCGACGAAACCAGCGAAGACGCCATCGAGGCCACCTTGACCGAACTGGGCACCCGGCCCTGGCAGCGGGCGCTGGTGGTTCCGGTGATCGCTAAGAACTGGTGAGGTCGCCGGCCTCGGCCTTGGCCGCGATCTGCTCAGTCGCATACCGAGCCAGCTGCTGAGCAGTCAGTCCCTGATCGGCCAGGATCTCTGAGCGTGACGCGTGCGAGATGAAACCTGGCGCCACCCCGAACTCGCGCAGCGGCGTGGTGATCCCTGCCTGACGCGCCTCCTGGGACAGCCGGGCCCCCAGACCGCCGCCGATGCCGCCGTCCCCGATGGTGATCACCAATTCGTGGGTGGCGACCAACCCGCGAAGATCTGCCGACACCGGCAACGCCCAGACCGGGTCGACGACGGTCACCCCGATCCCCTGCTGCTCGAGTCGACGGCCGACCTCGATGGCCATGCCGCACAGTTGCCCGTAGCCGACCACCAGCACCCGCGGCTTGGCCGACTCGAACAGCACCTCCACGTCTCCGTGGCGGCGCAGCGAGGCAATCGGCTCCGGCAACGTCTCCTTGGAGTAGCGGATCACCGTCGGCGCATCGTTGACCGCCATCGCCAGCCGCAGCGCTTCGCCGAGCCGCTGCTCGTCGCGGGGTGCGGTGAGTTGCAGGCCCGGCACCAACCCCAGGAACGAGGTGTCCCAGACGCCGTGATGGCTGGCGCCGTCGGGGCCGGTGATGCCGGCACGATCCAGCACGAAGGTGACACCCAGGCCATGCATGCCGACGTCCATCAGCACCTGGTCGAAGGCTCGATTCAAGAAGGTGGCGTAGACCGCGAACACCGGATGCAGGCCGGCCGAAGCGAGGCCGGCGGCTGAGGTCACCGCGTGCTGTTCGGCGATGCCCACGTCAAAGGTGCGGTCAGGGAACAATCTCGCGAATCGATCCAGCCCGGTGGGATGCAGCATCGCTGCGGTCAGCGCGACCACCTTGTCGTTGGTGGCACCGATGCGGGCCAACTCTTCGCCGAAGGCATCGGTCCAGGTGCGTCCGCCGCAGGCCAGTGGTTCGCCGGTTTCGGGGTCAATGATCCCGACCGCGTGAAAGCGATCCTGCTCGTTCTGCTCGGCCGCCGGGTAGCCGCGGCCCTTCTCGGTGATGCAGTGCACCAGCACCGGCCCGTCGAAACCCTTGGCCTGCTGTAGAG
Source organism: Propionibacteriales bacterium (assembly GCA_021286985.1). GTDB lineage: Bacteria > Actinomycetota > Actinomycetes > Propionibacteriales > Propionibacteriaceae > Propionicimonas. Next base: position 4,632 of record JAJTBJ010000132.1, read on the forward strand.
CGAGTTCCAGGGAGGTGATGTCATGGCCGTCGATCGGACCGACGTACTTCAGGCCGAGATCAGCAAACATGCCGCGAGGCACCAGCACGTCGCGGACGCCGACCTTCAGACCGTGCATCAAGCCGTAGACCATCTGGCCGATCACCGGTGCAGCGAGCACCTTCTCCTTGATCGTGCGCATCGCCCGCTCATAGCGGCGGTCGGTGCGGATGGCCGAGAGTTGGTGACCCAGGCCCTTGAGCTGGGTGGCCAAACCGCCGACGGTCGGCGTGTAGGACCGACCGTTGTCATTGACCACGATCACCAGACGTTCGTCGCGGGCAACCGCGATGTTGTTCAAGGCCTCCCACGCCATGCCACCGGTAAGTGCGCCATCACCGATCACCGCGACGACCCACCGGTGCTCGCCGTTCAGGGCGAACGCCTTGGCCATGCCATCGGCCCAGGACAGCGAGGTGGACGCGTGCGAGTTCTCCACCCAATCGTGCGGCGATTCGGCTCGGCTGGGGTACCCCGACAACCCGCCGCGTTGGCGGAGCTTCACGAAGCCGGACTGACGGCCGGTGAGGATCTTGTGGACGTAGCTCTGGTGACCGGTGTCGAAGATGATCCGGTCATCGGGAGACTCGAAGACCCGGTGGATCGCCATGGTCAGTTCCACCACGCCCAGGTTGGGGCCCAGGTGCCCGCCGGTACGGCTGACATTCTCGATCAGAAAAGTCCGGATCTCGGCGGCCAGTTCGATCAGCTCAGCCTCCGAGAGCCCGCGGAGGTCCGCCGGGCCCGAAATCCTGTTCAACAAGGGCACCTGCCGAGTCTACGTCACAGTCGCGGCCGGTACACCTCGCCGCGCAACGCGCCGGCCACCAGGCCGGCCTCACGCCGAACCCGGGTCAATCGAGCCTCCATCAGTTGCAGCGCGTCCACCGCGGCTGCCACCACGTCCGGCTCCACCTGGCCGGCAAGTCCGGCCCGGAGCCCGGCCAGCAGGTCGACGCTGGTGGCGCGCTGCCCGTCCAGGTAGCCCATCGCCAGGTGCGCCAGCACCACCGGGTACCGGCGCGGCAACCCCGCCTCGCTCAACACCGGCGGACAGCACTCCAGCAGGAAAGCAACGGCAGCCCGCTCCCAACCGTCCACCCCGGGCGGCGGCACTCGCGTCGGCCAACCCGGCGGCACAAAGCCCCCATATTCGTACATGCGTACGATTCTAGCGAGCGGCGATGGCTACCCGTTCAGGTACCACCACACCAGGGCGATGATCGCGGCGGCCAGGAGGACGATGATGCCCACTCGCTGAGCCCCCCACACCCGAGGGCTGCTCCCCCACCGCGCGCTGGCCAGCGCGGCCGCGGCCGGCATCACCAACACCACCAGCCACCACCACCAGCGGTCGATCGCATCGACCGCCACCCACAGACCGATCTCGGCCCACAGGGTGGCAACCAGCCACAGGTCGAGGCGGGCCTTCAGCGCGACCGGAATCAACACCAACAGGAACGCCACCAAAGACGCCCAGATGCCCAATCCGACCTTGCAGTCGGCAATGGCACCATCGGCGGGGTCGCGACAAATCAGCGGAGCGACCAGTTGGTTGTTGAGCACCACCAGCCCGGCCGCGATCAGCGTCGCAACCAGCGCAGCCAGGTACGTCCACGCCACCCGAGCAGAGACCGGCAGTTCGTCGGTCACGGCTCGGGTCGACGTGGGCGCAATCCTGGCGCGCCGTCGCGACATCGGCGGTTACTTGGCCAGCAGCGACCGCAGGACGTACTGCATGATGCCGCCGTGGCGGTAGTAGTCGGCCTCACCGGGGGTGTCGATGCGCAGCACCGCGTCGAAGACGATCGGCTCGCCCTCGCCGACGGCCTCGACCCGCACGGTCTCCGGCGTGACCCCGTCGTTCAACGCGGTGACACCGGTGATCGAGAACACCTCAGTACCGGTGAGTCCCAGGCTGTCGGCATTCTGACCCGCCGGGAACTGCAGCGGAAGCACGCCCATGCCGATCAGGTTCGAGCGGTGGATCCGCTCGTAGCTCTCGGCGATGACGACCTTCACTCCCAGCAGCGTGGTGCCCTTGGCCGCCCAGTCACGCGACGAGCCCGAGCCGTACTCCTTGCCGGCCAGGACGACCAGCGGAATGCCGGCAGCGGCGTAGTTCTCGGCCGCATCGTAGGCGTAGACCACCGGACCGTCGGGCTGGGTGAAGTCACGGGTGAACCCGCCTTCGGTGCCCGGGGCCACCTGGTTACGCAAACGGATGTTGGCGAAGGTGCCGCGGATCATCACCTCGTGGTTGCCACGACGCGAGCCCAGGCTGTTGAAGTCGGCCCGCTCCACGCCGTGACCGGTCAGGTACTGACCAGCAGGGGTCTCCGGCTTGATCGAACCGGCCGGCGAGATGTGGTCGGTGGTGACCGAGTCGCCCAGCTTCATGAACACCCGAGCGCCGGTGACGTCGGTGACCGGAGCCGGGGTGGCCGGCATCCCGTCGAAGTACGGCGCGCGCCGGATGTAGGTCGA
>JAJTBJ010000133.1 GCA_021286985.1 Propionibacteriales bacterium
GAACGACATGGGAGAGTTCGTTCGGTCTGCATCATCAACGATTGAAGCGCCGGTCGTGCGCAAGCTCCGCGAAAAGGCGGCTGCTGCGACCCCGGCCAAGCCGACGGCTGCGCCGGCACCGGCCAAGCCCGCTCCGGCCAAGCCCGCCGCGCCCGAACCGGTGCGCGAGCGCCCGGCCCCGGTCGCGGAGAAGCCGGCCGAACCGGCCCCGGTGAAGGCCGAGAAGGCCACGCCGGCGCCGCGTCCCAGCGCGCCGGAGCCTGCCGCCCCGGCACCGAGCGCGCCCGCACCGAGCGCGCCGACCGCTCCGGTCAGCGACGCCGTCCCGCGTCCGCGGCCGATGCCGCGTCCCGGCGGCACGGGCGGCCTGCCCGGTGCCAATGTGCGCCGTCCTGGTGCGCCGCGTCCCGGCAACAACCCGTTCGCGTCCCGTCAGGGCATGGGCGTCCAGCGGCCGCGTCCCGAAGGTGCTGCACCCCGTGGTGATCGCCCCTTCGGTGATCGTCCCGCTGGCGCTCGAGGCGATCGTCCGCCGCGTCCCGGCGGCGGCGTGGCCGGAATGCCGCGCCCGAACCCGGGGATGATGCCCAAGACGTCCGGCCCGGGCCTGGGTGGCCCGGCGCGCTCCGGTGCGCCCGGACGTCCTGGCGGCGGCGTCGGCGGTCCCGGTCGCGGACGTCCCGGTGGTGCGCCGGGTCGTGGTGGCGTCGGTGGCCCGCCCGGAGCCGGCGGTCCTCCCGGTGGCGGTGGCGGCGGTCGTGGCCGTGGTGGTCGCGGCGGCTCCGGTACCCAGGGTGCCTTCGGTCGTCCTGGTGGTCCGGCCAAGCGCGGACGCAAGTCGAAGAAGCAGCGCAGGCAAGAGTTCGACCAGATGGAAGCGCCGTCGATTGGCGGCGTGCGCGTCCGCCAGGGCGACGGCCAGGTTGTTCGGCTGCGTCGTGGATCTTCCTTGACCGACCTGGCCGAGAAGATCGGTGTGGACGCAGCGTCGCTGGTGCAGGTGCTGTTCCATCTCGGTGAGATGGTCAACGCCACCCAGTCGGTGGCCGACGACACCTTGGAGGTGCTGGGCTCCGAACTCAACTACAAGATCGAGGTCGTCTCGCCCGAGGACGAGGATCGCGAACTGCTGGAGAGCTTCGACATCGAGTTCGGCGAAGACCTCGGCGACGAGGACGACCTGGAGGCGCGGCCCCCGGTGGTCACCGTCATGGGCCACGTCGATCACGGTAAGACCAAGCTGCTCGACGCCCTGCGGCACACCGATGTGGTGGCCGGCGAGGCCGGTGGCATCACCCAGGCGATCGGTGCCTACCAGGTACACACCGAGGTCGACGGCAACCTGCGTCGGATCACCTTCATCGACACCCCGGGTCACGAGGCGTTCACCGCCATGCGTGCCCGCGGCGCGAAGTCGACCGACATCGCCGTGCTGGTGGTGGCGGCCGATGACGGTGTGATGCCGCAGACCATCGAGGCGTTGAACCACGCCAAGGCCGCCGATGTGCCGGTCGTGGTCGCGGTCAACAAGATCGACAAGGAAGGCGCCGACCCGGTCAAGGTTCGTGGCCAGCTCACCGAATACGGCCTGGTGCCCGAGGAATACGGCGGCGACACCATGTTCGTCGACGTGTCTGCCAAGGCTCAGCTGGGACTGGATGCGCTTCTGGAGGCCATCGTGCTGACCGCCGATGCGTCCCTGGACCTGCGCGCCAACCCGGACATGCCCGCCCAAGGTGTGGCCATCGAGGCCCACCTCGACAAGGGCCGCGGCCCGGTGGCCACCGTCCTGGTGCACCGCGGCACGCTGCACACCGGTGATTCGATCGTGGCCGGCTCGGCTTATGGTCGCGTCCGCGCGCTGATCAACGATCAGGGCGAAACGGTGGAAGCGGCGCCGCCGTCGATGCCGGTCCAGGTGCTCGGTCTGACCTCGGTTCCCGGGGCTGGTGACAACTTCCTGGTCGTCGAGGACGATCGGATGGCTCGCCAGATCGCCGAGAAGCGGGAGGCCCGGCAGCGGGCGGCCATGCTGGCCAAGACCACCCGGCGCAAGACCCTCGATCAGCTGTTCGAGCAGTTGGCCAAGGGCGAGACCCAGGAGTTGCGGCTCATCCTCAAGGGCGACTCGGCCGGTGCCGTGGAAGCCTTGGAAGACGCGCTGCTGCAGATCGATGTCGGCGACGAAGTGTCGTTGCGGGTCATCGACCGCGGTGTCGGTGCCATCACCGAGACCAACGTCAGCCTGGCTGCGGCCTCGGATGCGGTCATCATCGGCTTCAACGTCCGGGCTCAGGGCAAGGCCACTCAGCTGGCCGATGCCGAGGGCGTGGACGTGCGCTACTACTCGGTGATCTACGCCGCAATCGACGAGGTCGAGGCTGCCTTGAAGGGTCTGCTGAAGCCGATCTTCGAGGAGAAGGTGATCGGCCAGGCCGAGATCCGCGAGATCTTCAAGTCGTCGAAGATCGGTACGATCGCCGGCTGCATGGTGCTCAGCGGAATCCTGCGGCGCAACGCCAAGGCTCGCCTCCTGCGCGACGGCTCGGTGGTGGTCGAAACCTCCATCGCGTCGCTGCGTCGCGAGAAGGACGACGCCACCGAGGTGCGCGAGGGCTACGAGTGTGGCGCCACCCTGTCGCGCTTCTCCGACATCAAGGTCGGCGACATCATTGAGGTCTTCGAGATGGTGGAGAAGCCGCGCGACTGATCGCACGACTGTCCGCCCGGTCCTTGGTTGCAGGGGCCGGGCGGACGCATTCAGGAAGGAAAGGCCATGTCGAGTCCCCGATTCGCCAAGACCGCTGAGCAAATCAAGGTGATCATCGCCGAGATGCTGCAGCGACGGATCAAGGATCCCCGCCTCGGCTTCGTCACGGTCACCGACGTTCGCGTGAGCGGTGACGGGCATGAGGCGACGGTGTTCTACACCGTGCTGGGTGACGCGGAGGCGCGGGAAGAGTCAGCGATTGCGCTGGCGTCGGCCAGCGGTCTGCTGCGTTCGACCGTCGGTAAGCGTCTGGGGCTGAAGTTCACTCCCACGCTGGCCTTCGTCCTCGACGCGGTCGAGGAAGAGGCCAGCCGGATCGAGGACGCGTTGGCCCGGGCCAAGGCAGCAGATGAAGCAGTTGCTGCGCAGGCCGCCAGCGCCAGCTACGCCGGTGAAGCCGATCCGTACCGCAAGCCGGCCGACGCCGAGGACGACCTTGACTGACCCCGGCGCGTCCGGGCTGGTGGTCGTCGACAAGCCGCAGGGTTGGACCTCCCACCAGGTGGTCGGACGCTGCCGCCGGTTGTATGGCACCCGCAAGGTCGGCCATGGCGGCACGCTGGACCCGATGGCCACCGGCGTGCTGCTGGTAGGGGTGAATCGGGCCACCCGGCTGTTGGGACACCTCGCCGGCCACGACAAGACCTACACCGCCACCATTCGGCTGGGCATCGACACCAACACCGACGATGCCGAGGGGGAGCCCACCGCGACCCGCGGTGCGGCAGGCATCACCGACACCGACATTCGTACCGCGATCACCGGCTTCGTGGGCGTGATCAGTCAGGTGCCGTCATCGGTGTCGGCGATCAAGGTCGACGGCAAGCGGGCCTACGCGCTGGTGCGCGCCGGCGAGCAGGTCGATCTGGCTGCCCGCGAGGTGACCGTGTCCCGCTTCGACGTGCTCTCGGTGCGTCCGGGGCAGGCGGAGGTGCCCGTCGTGGATGTCGAGGTGGTGGTGGACTGCAGTTCAGGCACCTACATCCGGGCGCTGGCGCGCGATCTGGGTGCGGTGCTGGGCGCCGGGGGACACCTCACGGCACTCCGGCGAACCCGGGTCGGTGGCTTCGACCTGAGCACGGTGCGGCTGGACGAGGCGGGTCTGGCCGGTTCGGACGCCCCGCCGCTGCTGAGCATGGCTGAGGTCGCCCGCCGCTCGTTCCCGGTGGTCGAGGTGGATGCGGCTGGTGCGCGAGACATCGGCTTCGGCCGTGGCCTGGCGATCGCGGTTCCGGCCGATCCGACCGCCGTGCTGTACGACGACCAGCTCCTCGCGTTGTATCGTCCCGACGGCCCCCAACACGCCGTCGCGGTCGCCGTCCTGGGCGGGTGAACGGCGCGGGCGTCGCGCCTTGGTAGTGTTGGCAGCCGGACAATCCGGATCGGAAAGGTGGTCATGGGCTCGTCAGTAGTCGTCATCGGCAACTTCGACGGCGTCCATCCTGGCCACCGTGAAGTGCTGGCCGAAGCCACGCGCCGCCATCCCGAACTTCCGTTGGTGGTGGTCACCTTCTGGCCGCATCCGGTCTCGGTACTGCGGCCACAGACCGCACCGCTGCTGCTGACCAGCTTGGAAGCCCGGATCGAGTACCTCACTGAGGCCGGCGCCGACCGGGTGCGGGTGATCGACTTCACCGAAGAGTTCGCACGGTTGTCGCCGTCCGCCTTCGTTGAGCAGGTGCTGCTGCCGTTGGATCCGGAACTGGTCGTGGTGGGGGAGAACTTCCGCTTCGGACATCTGGCCGCCGGCTCGGTGCGCACTTTGGCCGAGCTTGCCGATGGACGTTTCGAGGTCGAGGGCCTGCCCTTGGTGCGCTTCGGTGACGAGGAGACCTGTTCGACCCGGATCCGTGAGGCCCTCGCCGCTGGCGATGTGGTGCATGCCGCAGAACACTTGGGGCGTCCGTTCTGCTTCCGCGGTGTGGTCGCGCACGGCGATCAGCGCGGACGGCTGCTGGGTTTCCCGACCGCGAATCTGCCGGTTCCGACCGAACTCGCCTTCCCCGATGACGGCGTCTATGCCGGCTGGGTGACCCGACGTGACGGGCTGGACGGGCACGGTGACTCTTTGCCGACGGGCGTCGAGGCAGAGCGCTGGCCGGCAGCGATCTCGGTGGGCACCAACCCGACCTTCGACGGCCTGGCCCGGCGAGTGGAGTCCTATGTGCTTGATCGCGACGATCTGGAGCTGTACGGCGCCCCGATCTCGGTGGAGTTCGCCGCTCGGATCCGCGGCCAGATCAAGTTCAGCGACATCGACGCTCTGATCGCTCAGATGCACGACGATGTCGCCCGGTGCCGCGAGCTGTTGGCACCCCGCTGATTCACCGGGCGCCGATAAAAGAATTTGTTGGTTCACCCCTGAGCGCCCCTGATCAGTGCTTGCCTGAGAGCAACCACTGATCTGGGAGGACCCATGAATCTCAAACCGCTGCTCGGCACATTGGTGGCGGCTGTGGCACTCGCCGGGTGCGCCCCGGCTGGAGGCGGCTCCGCGCCGTCGGTTTCGGGAAGCCAGTCGGTTGCCCCCGCACCGAATCCGGGCGGCAATGCCATCGACGACTTCCTCGCCCGTCTGGCTCAAGGGATGGCCACGACGACCAGCTATGCCTTCGTGATGACCTTGTCCAACGACACCGAACAACTGAAGTCGAGTGGTGAGGCCGACACCAGTGACAAGGCCCTGGTGAAGACCCACAGCACGCTCGAACTCGGCGGTCAGGTCTTGGAGCTGATCACCATCGGCAACGACTCCTTCGTGAACATGGGTGGGACCTGGTACAAGTCGGGTGACCCCACCGATCAGCAGGTGGACCCCGTGGCGGCCATCGTGGGATCACGGAAGTACCTGAAGGCGATCACGCCGCTGGGTCCCGACAGCGTCGACGGGCTGCCTGCCGATCACTACCGAGTCACGATGGATCCAGCGGTCTTCGGCAAGACCGGCATTGAAGCCGACGCGCTCGACTACGACATCTGGATCGATGCGGACAACCGGTTGCGCAAGCTGAGCATGGACATGCCCTCGCTGAAGCTCAAGACGGAGTTCACGGTGGGCGACTACAACAAGCCGGTATCGATCAAAGCCCCGGAGAAGTACCAGGAGGGCTGACCTGCGAGCGGGCGCGACGACGTCCGGCAGTGCGGGGTGGTGCTCAGCCTTTTCTGCGCACTGGACCATTTTCGGTATTTCCCCACCATCGGGAGGCTGCTTGGCTGAGCGCTGAGGGTGCGTGGGGAGGACAAGATGAAGGTTCTGCGATTACTCGCTGCCGCAACAGCAAGCTTGGCTGTGCTGACGGCCTGCTCGCCTGGCTCGCCTCCAGGCTCGAACCCCGCCTCAGCGCCACCGGCCGCGTCGACCCCCGCGGGTGGGACGTCCCCGGGCGCGGGCGCTGAGATGTCGGTCGCCGAGCTGCTGGCGCTGATGAAACAAGGGCTGGCGGGGCTGAAGACCTACGCGGTTGAGATTTCGGCACAGGGGCCGTCGTTGAACCTGACCGGGAGCGGAGTGGTGGAGTTGGTCGATGCCTCCACAGTGCACTCCCATTTGTCAGTGGTCAGCAGCGGGCGCCCGCTCGAACTGGTGGTGTACGGCACCTCGTACTACCTGAAGACCGCAAGCAAGTGGATCAAGCTAAGCAGCACCGCCTACGGCGGGCTGGGAATCGGATCCATCGGCAACTTCGCCAACGCTATGGAAGCCGCCACCACCTACATGAAGGCCGTCGCGGTGGTCGGGCCGGACACCGTCGGCGGGGTCGCGTGCACCCACTACCGGGTGACCATGGACGCCGTCGCGTTGGAGAAGTTGTACGGCAACGGCTTCCACCCGGCGGAGAAGACCTTCGACTGGGATGTGTGGATGGATGACAACGGGCGGGTCTACCAGGCAGTGAGTTCGGTGAAGGTCAGCAAGGGCACCGTGACCACCTCGACGGTGATGAGCAAGTTCAATGAACCGGTGACGATCACCCCACCCAAGGTGTGACCTTTCCGGGGCTGGACGCACTTCGCCCCCGGAAGCCGCAGGCGGCCGCCGGGGGCGAAGAGGTGTAGGTCAGCCCTCCAGAGCCCGCAGGATGTCCTCAACCCGCTGCTTGGCGTCGCCGAACAGCATCTGGGTGTTCTCCTTGAAGAACAGCGGGTTCTGCACGCCGGCGTAGCCGGTGGCCATCGACCGCTTGAAGACGATCACGTTCTCGGCCTTCCAGACCTCCAGCACCGGCATGCCGGCGATGGGGGAGCCTGGGTCGTCGAGAGCGGCCGGGTTCACGGTGTCGTTGGCACCGATCACCAGGACCACGTCGGTCTCGGGGAAGTCCTC
>JAJTBJ010000002.1 GCA_021286985.1 Propionibacteriales bacterium
GCGAAGATGAACGTCGGGCTGAGCCAACTGAGAGCGATGCTGAGCGAATGAAGATTGACCTGCATGTTCACACCACGGTGTCGGACGGCACTGATTCTCCGGCCGAACTGGTGACGGCAGCGGCCGCAGCCGGGCTGGACGTGATTGGTCTGTGCGATCACGACGCCACCGATGGCTGGGAGGCGGCGCTGACGGCCGGCGAGGCGGCCGGGGTCCGAGTGCTGCGGGGGATCGAGATCTCCTGCCAGGTGCGGGGCAACTCGGTGCACCTGCTGGCCTATGGGTGCCGCCCCGACGACCAGGCCCTGGCAGACGAGTTGGCCCGCAATCGGGCCGGACGCGCCGAGCGGGTGCCGACCATGCTGGCCCGACTGGCCGAGCACCACATGCCGATTCCTGAAGACGTGCTCGCCCGGCACGTGGGCGACAGCCCCTCGGTGGGGCGTCCACACTTCGCTGATGCCATGGTCGAGTTGGGCTACGTGGCTGATCGCGGTGAGGCGTTCGCCAAGTGGCTGGCAGATGACAAGCCCATCTATGTGGCCCGCTACTCCACGCCGTTGGAGCATGGGCTGGATCTGGTGCGGGCCGCCGGCGGCGCCGCGGTGATCGCCCATCCGTGGGGTCGGATCAGCCGAGAGGCGTTGCCGCCCCGCTATCTGGGGGCCCTGGTGGCCTCCCGCCAGTTGGATGGGATCGAGGTCGATCACCAGGATCACGATGCGGCGACGCGCGAGGAGTTGCGGGCGCTGGCCGACTTCGTGGGAGCGGTGATCACCGGCTCGTCGGACTACCACGGCATCGGCAAACTCGACCATCCGCTGGGCTGCAACACCACCACGCCGGAAGCCTTGGTCAAACTCGAACGCCGCGTCCAGGCGCGCGGTGGAGTGCTGTAGATTGATCGTCGTGCATAGCCGGGTCTGCTGGTGGCGGTCGTAACACGGCCGACGCTATGACCCATGCCCTACGGCCGTCCGGATCCGGCGGCCGTTTTGCATGCCTGATCCGGGCGCCACGATCTGAGGAGAACTGATGTCTGACCAGCCCCCAGCGGCGATGACCGACGACTCCGGCGAGGACCTCGCCCAATCGACGTCGGAGGCGTCGCTGCGCCGCACCGAAGCGCGTAGCGCCGAGATCGAGGCCCAGATCGCGCGGGACCCGTCCGGCTTCCGGGTGATGACGGGCGACCGTCCCACCGGCAATCTGCACCTGGGTCACTACTTCGGTTCGCTGGCCAATCGGGTGAGGCTTCAGGACGCCGGGGTGGAGACCTTCATCCTGATCGCCGACTACCAGGTGATCACCGATCGGGACGGCACCGGACCGATCCACGATCGGGTGCTGGGGATGCTGGCCGACTACCTGGCGATCGGGCTGGACCCGACGCGCACCACCATCTACGCCCACTCCGCGGTGCCGGCGCTGAACCAGCTGCTGCTGCCGTTCCTGTCGCTGGTCACCGACGCCGAGCTGCGTCGCAACCCGACGGTGAAGGCCGAACTGGAAGCCACCGGCGATCGTCCGATGTCAGGCCTGCTGCTGACCTATCCGGTGCATCAGGCCGCCGACATTCTGTTCTGCAAGGCGAACTTGGTGCCGGTCGGCAAGGACCAGCTGCCGCACCTGGAACAGACCCGGGTGGTCGCTCGGCGCTTCGACGAGCGTTACGGCCGCGTCCAGGCCGATCGTCCGATCTTCCCGCAGGCCGAGGCGCTGCTGAGCAAAGCCTCGACGGTGTTGGGATTGGACGGCACCAAGATGAGCAAGACCAAGGGCAATGTGATCGAGATCGGCATGGACGCCGACACCACCGCCAAGTTGGTGAAGAAGGCGGTGACCGATTCCAACCGCCAGATCACCTACGATCCGGCGAACCGTCCGGAGGTTTCCAACCTGCTGATGTTGGCGTCGCTGTGCTCCGGTGAGGATCCGGTGGTGATCGCCGAACGGATCGGCGACGGAGGTGGCGGCACGTTGAAGGCCGTGGTCACCGAGGCGGTCAACGAGTTCTTCGCCCCGATCCGCGCTCGGCGGGTGGAGCTTGCTGCCGATCCTGGCTACCTGATCGACGTGCTGCGCGCCGGCAACGCCCACGCCAACGAGGTCGGCGACGCCACTCTGGCCGAGGTGCGCCAGGCGATGAACATGGTCTACTGACAAGGCAAAACGCAAAAGGGCCAGCCGGTGACGGCTGGCCCTTTTGCGTGGGCTGAATGGCTGGTTACTCTGCCGAAGCCGGGGCCTGGCCAGAGCCGCCACGACGGCGACGACGCCGACGAGCGGGACGGTCGGGGGAGTCGCCATCGTTGACCGGTGCCGACGCATCCACCGACACCTCGGCCGCGCCGGCCTCGGCACCCTCGGCGCCTTCGGCCACCGGAACGCCGTTACGCAGGCGGCGACGGGTGCGCTCGCGGGCGGGACGTTCCTTGTGGTGGTGATCCTTCGAACCGTGATGATCGTGGTGCTTCTTCTCCCGCGGCTCCTTGGGCTCGGGGGCCTTGAGCCGGCCCTTCGTGCCTTCGGGAATGCCCAGGTCGGCCAGCAGGTGTGCCGAGTTGGAGTAGGTCTCGACCAGTTCAGGGAAGTCCAGAGCCAGGGCCTTGTTGATGACCTTCCAGCGGGTGACGTCGGCCCAATCGACCAGGGTCACCGCCACACCCTTGGCGCCGGCGCGGCCGGTGCGTCCGATGCGATGCACATAGGTCATTTCCGAGTCGGGGCACTCGTAGTTGACCACGTGGCTGACGTCGGTGATGTCGATGCCGCGGGCGGCCACGTCGGTGGCCACCAGGACGTCGACCTTGCCTTCGCGGAACTTCTTCAGCGCCTTCTCCCGCGCAACCTGGTTCAGGTCGCCGTGGATCGAGGTGGCGGAGAAGCCGCGGTCCTCCAACTCGTCGGACAACCGCTGCGCGGCGCGCTTGGTGCGGGTGAAGATGATCGTGCGGGTGCAATCAGGGGACTGCAGCAGCTTGCCGATGATCTCCGGCTTGTCCAGGTCGTGGGCCTGGTAGACGAACTGGGTGGTGTCGGGGACTGTGAGCTGAGAGTCCTTGGTCTCGGCGCGCACGTTCACCGGCTGGTTGAGATGCATCCGCGACAGCGAGACGATCGCCGAGGGCATCGTGGCGGAGAACAGCAGGGTCTGTCGGGTCTTGGGCGTCTTGGCGATCAGCCGCTCCACGTCGGGCAGGAAGCCCAGGTCGAGCATCTCGTCGGCCTCGTCCAGCACCAGCACCCGTACCGCCGACAGGTTCAGCGAGCGGCGGTTCACCAGGTCGAGCAGCCGTCCGGGGGTACCGACGACGACGTCCACGCCGGCGTTGAGGGCGTCCAACTGCGGCTCGTAGCCGACGCCGCCATAGACGGTCAGGACGCGGGCCTTGCGCACGGCCGAGGCCACTTCGAGGTCACCGGCCACCTGCAGAGCCAATTCGCGAGTGGGGCACATCACCAGCGCCTGCGGCAGGCCGGGGTGCTCGAGTTCGGCATAGCCGGGGTCGGTCGGCACGGTGATCCGCTGCAACAGGCTGATGCCGAAAGCGAAGGTCTTGCCGGTGCCGGTGCGCGCCTGGCCGATCATGTCGGTGCCGTTGATGGCGATCGGAATGGCCAAGGCTTGGATGGGGAAGGGGTATTCGATCCCCTTCATCGAAAGGGCTTCGGTGATCTCGGCGATGACGCCGAGGTCGGCGAAGGTCTGTTGGGCAGCAGCCGCAGGCGCGGCTTCGAGAGCGTGCTCGGTCAGGGTCTTGCCTCATCTTCATCTGCGCGCTGGGCGCAGAACGGGCTGCCGGCGGCTACCAGGCCGCTCCAGGCAGGCTCACTCTTGGTGAGGAGCGCGTCAAGTCTAGCGCAAGCGGCTCACAGAGCGCCGAAGCCGACCGGGCGGGCCTTCTCCTGACCGAGGTCGACGTAGGCGACCTTTGCCGCCGGAATGAGCACCTTGCGGCCCTTTTCGTCGGTGAGGGTGAGCAAGCCACCGTCGGTCAGCGCCTTGGTGAGCTGCGCCTCAACCTCAGCCGCAGTCGCCGTGGTCTCCACCGTCAACTCACGAGCGATGTCCTGGACGCCGATCTTGATCTCCACCGTTCCTCCTTCAGGTCGGGCCCAATCTACCCCGACGCCGCGGCCAATCGGACGGCCGTACGCCCACAGCGCAACCGGTCAGGAAATGGTGACCGCAGCGATGGGGTCGCCTCCGCCGTAGACATCACCGACGCTGCCGCTGCCGTCGGCCGCGGCTGCGTTCAACCGGAAGGTGTAGCGCCCGGCCGGAGCCTTCGCCCCGGAGGTGGTCTTGCCGTTCCAGGTGATCCCGCGCAGCGAGTTGGCCTTGGTCTTGCCGACCTTGATCCTGGCCACGACCACGCCGGAGGAGTTCGTGACGCTGACGGTGCCGGCGGCCAACTTCTTGGTGACGTCGATGGCGAGCTTCCAGGTGCGGCTGCCGCTCTTGGACGTGACCACCGACAGCACTCGCGGTGCGGTGCGTCCGGTGTCGGCAACGGTGGTGAGCACCAGCTTGCCGGAGGCGACATAGACCAGCCGGGGGCCATCAACGGCGGCGATCCGCGCCGTAGATGCCAGCTGGGTGCTGGTGCCGGTGAGGAAGTTCCACACCGACAAGGTTGACGAATGCGGGAGTCGGGACACCACGAACCCGTCGCTGAGGGCGACCACTCGCGACTTCACCGGGCCGGTGTAGACCGCGCCGGTGCGGTAGTTCACGACCACCGGATACTCCTCGCCGTCGGTGGCCGGACGCAGGGAGGCGGCCACCCAGTCACCCCACAGCCGCACGTCGGTGTAGAAGCCGCCGGTGCCTGGGTCGGGCAGTTCTATTGCATAGTTGGGCTGGCTGGGGTGGATCACGTTGAGCACGGTGAGGGTGCGGCTGCTCACCGTGGTATCCCCGGTACGGAGCACCCCCAGGTCGCCGAAGATGTCCTCCATCACCATGCCGGACGCGGCTCCGGGAAGGGTCAGCTGTTTGCCCTTGGCGTTGTGGAGCATGGAGGTGGATTCGCAGTCCTCGTCCATCACCAGCACGTGGTCGCGGCAACTTGACCGGTCGAAAATGTTGGCGCCGCTGAAGACCTGGCTGCCGCGATCGCCCCAATCCTTCCCGGTGGCGGTCTTGATGCCGCGGTCATAGATCGTCATGCGGCCCGAGGCCTGGTCGAAGGTCGCCAGGCGGGCGCCACTGGCCGCGACCCCGCTGGAGCCTGGCAGCGTCCGCGCCGCGCCGATCGTGGAGGTCACCGGACGAATCCAGTTACGGATACTGAAGTCGGTGGTGGCGCCGCCGCCGACCACGCTGGTGGGGGTCAGTGCGAGCGAGGCGGGCACGGCCGCGCGGGTCGCCCACGGGATCTTCCTGATGGTGACCTTGCCGTTGGCCTTGAACAGGTACATCCGGACAGCCGGAGTGGACTTGACGGTCACTACCGCACCGTTCTCGCCGTCCTCCTGGTCGTAGTGGATGCCCTTGGCACGCATGAGTTTGGCGTAGTTGTGGGGTGCGCCGAGCTTGCCGCCGCTCAGCGGGTACCACACGTAGCTGTTCTTGGTGGTGTCGATCAACACGCCACTGGCATTGAAGGCCCGAATGAAGAAGAACTTCCCGCTGATCCCCCGGCAGGTGGTGGCCGCAGTGTCGAGATTCAGCACGCACACCTTCGCGCCGGTGACATAAGCCACCAGGTTTCCGCTGAGCTCGCCGTTGGCGGACGCAGAGGTCAACTCCAGGGAGTTGCCATCAGGGCGGACGCGGTACCACCGCTGAGTGTCGGGGTTGAGGTAGATCACCGAGCCGTCGCCCAGCAGGGAGGGGTAGGACTCAGCGGGCAACGCGATGTCTCGGACCGATCCGTCCAGCAGCGAACGGACGCTGTAGGTCCGGGACGGCCAGGCCTGCAGCAACAGCAGCCCGCCGGCCTTACTGATGACCGACTCGCCGGACTGCAGGGTGTAGCTGCTGCCCACCGGGGCGTCAGCGATCAAGGAATAGGCGTCGTAGCGCTTGAGGGTGGGGGTGTCGGTGATGATGATGCCGCCGCTGACCCGTCCCGCGTCGGACACCTCGCTGGTGGGGTAGCAGTAGTCGGGGTAGCTGGGACACGGGACATTGGCCACCGCCCAGGTCTTGCCGGAGTCGTGAGTGATCCGGAAGCTCCGCTCGGCCCGCATCAGGATGTGTGGCCCGGACACAGCCACCACCACGGGCATCAGGGGCTGCCGGGGCAGGGGAGTAGTGAGGTCCTTGGCCACCGCCGTCGGCACCAAAGAAGTGCTGCACAACGCGAGCGTCGCCAGCGTGCCCAACCCGATCCGAACTGCCTTCGCTAACCCACGCATGAATGCCTCCGACTAGGCGAATGCGGACTCATGCAGCCGCATTCTCAGGCTATCAGCGGGTGCTGAAATAGGCGCCGGTCAGGCGCCGAATGCTTCCTGCTCGTCCAAAGTGGCGCGGCGCACCACGATCCGGGTCCAGGCGCCCACGTAGATCCGCTGGCCCTCGGTGAGCTCGACCCGTCCTTGGGGGATGGGCATCGCCGGCAGTGGACCGGCCGGCGGGCCGACAAAGGTGCCGTTGGCCGAACCCAGATCCTCGACCCACCAGCGGGTGCCGTCGGTGGTGAGCATGGCGTGGCGGCGGCTGCAACCGGAATCCAGTTCGCAATCGATCTCAGGGAAGATCCCCTTGCTGTGCGAGACCCGTCCGATCAGATTGTTGGCTTTGGTCAGCCCGACGATGTCGGGCAGGCCCACCGACGGCATCGGATCGGTCGAACCCTGCGCGGTGTACCAGTCGGGGTCGATCCACAACTCGGCGACCCACTCCACCCGTGGACGGGCCGGGGCAGCCGGTGACGCGCCGGGGGCGGGCTGGTCGACCGGCGACGGAGTGGGCAGGACGGCAGCCTCGGCAGCGTCGTCGGCGACCGCAGCAACGGGCGCCGGGGGGACGTCGGCAGCCGCGGTGGGTGCCGGTGCGGCCTCAGGGGCGTCGGCAACCGGCAGCGGGGGTACCGCTGCCAAGGTCGGCCACGCCGGGGCTGGGCTCGGTGCCGGCATGGTGCCGGTGGTGAAGTCGTACCCGCAGGACTCGCAGAACAGCGCCTCGGCGACGTTCGCGGTGCCACAGTTCGGGCAGCTGATGGTGACGGCGGGCGCCGGTGCGGACGGTGTCGGCGCGGGCTGATCACCGATCGGCAGACCGCAGACGTCGCAGAAGTCGGATTGGTCGGTCTGATGTCCTGCGGGGCAAGTCGCCATCTCAGCCTCTGATTCGCGTCGTCTTCGTCGATGCGGTGTCCAACGCCATTTCGTCGGCCTTCTCCACCGCCTGCCTCAACCTCACCGTACCGGTGCGAGCGTCGGTGATGTCCACCACCTTACGGAGTTTCGAGGTGGCCTCGGCGTTTCCGGTCTCGGTCGCCAACTGCACCGCGCGTCCGAGCTTGGTGGTGGCGGTGACCTCGTCGCCGGCCTGCTTGGCCGCCAGGCCTTCCTGGATCACCTGCGCCAACTCGGCCTGGCCGGTGTAGTGGGCGACCTCCGGATTGATCTGGGCGGTCAGATTGGTGTCGGCCGACCATTTCGCCTTGACCAGGCCCTGAGTAAGCAACTCGGCGCCGACAGCCAGCTGCACCCGGGCCGCGAGTTGCTCCTGGCCCACGGTCTTGGCCGGCAGCCGGATGGAGACGTGATAGTCGCGTTCCTCATCGGCCCAGGAACCGGTGGGGTAGCTCATGGTGAGCTGGTTGACCGGGGTGCCGCGCTGGGTGAGGTCTTCCACGGTGGGGGAGACCTGCCGAATGAACAGCACCTGCGCGCCCTGCGGAATCCACACCCGCAACTCGGCGTTGGCCACGCCACGGGCCATCGAGTTGCGCATCAGATCGGCGAACACCGCGCTCAACTGCGAGGGGTGAGGAATGATGTCGACGCTGCCGAGCAGGGTCTGGGCGATCTTGCGGATCTCGGGCACCTGCCAGTCCACGCCGATGCCGCGCGCGTCCACCTGGAACTGCCCGGTGCAGGACGTCAGCGCCAGATCGAGCTGCTGGGGAGTCTCGTTGTGGTTCTCGCCGTCGGTGAGCAGGATCACGTGCTTGTTGGCCAGCCCAGCGATCGAGGCGAACAGCATCCGGCACAGGCTCAACCAGGTGCCCATGGCGGTGCCGCCCTCGGCTCGGAAATAGCCGATCTCGTGCTTGGCCTCGGCCCGGGTGGCGGCGTTCATCTGCACCATGCCGGGGCCGCTCTGCACCTTCGGATAGGCGAGGTAGGCCTTGTGGTTGCCGGCGACCACAGCGAAGTAGGTGCCGTCGAGGATGTTGTCGAGGGCGACCATGGCAGCCTGTTTCGCCGCCTGCATGTTGGTCATGCCCATGGAGCCGGACGTATCGACGACGATGATCTCGCCGGCATCGCCACTGCCGGTGCGTCCGGCCGAGCCGGCGCCGGTGCAGCGCACGGTGACGATCGCATTGACGTCGGTGCCGCCGTCGGGCAGAAACTCGTTCTGGTAGACCGCAGAACTGAACTCAGCCATGCTCGGGTAACTCCTCAACGGTGGATGAATCGGCCTCCAGAGTAGTCGGCGCCGACGGGGCCGGGCAGCGCGCCAACGCCACGGTAATGTTGTCGCGTCCGCCTTGGGCATTGGCCCAGCTGACCAGGCCAGCAGCGATCAGAGTCGGGTCGGCGGTGGTGGCCGCGGCGGCGTTCAGTTGGGCTGCCAACTCGGCCGGGGTGGAGGCGTAGTTCCACAGGCCGTCAGAACAGACCAGTACCCAGCCCGGCTCGGTCGGACGGTAGCTGCCGACCCGGGGCACGATGTCGACCGCGTCGCGTCCGAGCCATTTGGTGATGGCGTGGGCGCGGGGCAGGGCCTCGGCCTCGCTGCGTTCCATGCCTTGGTCGATGAAGGCCTGCGCCATCGAGTCATCCAGGCTCAACAGGACGCCGTCGCCGCCGGAGAGGAAGTAGACCCGCGAGTCGCCCAGATTGGCGAAGTGCATCTCGTCCCCACAGACCACCGCTGCGGCCACGGTCGCGGACGGGGCGTTGGCTGCCTCAGCCGGGGTGACCGCGATGATCGCCTGGTTGGCTGCCGCGGCGACGTCGACGAAGGCGACCGCCATCACCGCCGCGAGGTCGGTCCCCGGGGCGGACGCGGCGACGGTGTCGACCAATCCGGCACGGACAGCCTGGACCGCAGCTCCGGAGGCGGCATCGGCGTCGGTGCTGGAGGAGACCCCGTCGCAGACGACCAGCACGGCGCACTCGCCGTCGGCCCACAAGCCCAGGGCGTCCTCGTTGCGGGAGTGCTGAAGCCCGCGATCGCAGACTCCACCCACCCAATCGGCCGGTGACTGGCGGTAATGATCCTGTGGGCTGGGTGCCTTGGTACCGCAGGTGGTGCAGTATCCGTCGGCGTCGATGGTGCCGCCACAGGAAGTGCAGGTGGCTGCCTGGCTATTGCGGACCCCGAGCCGCTGGGTCTGGCTGGACGCTTCGGTGGGTTCAGCCGGCGCGGGCGCAGGGGCAGTCGGGGTGACGGCGGCCCCGCAACTCTCGCAGAACGACGCGGAAGGGGTGACCGGCTCGCCGCAGGACGGGCAGCGCGGCGGTTCGGATTCCTCGGCGGGATGCTCAGCCGACCACAGCGGCCATTCAGGGGTCATGCCAGGCTCCAAGGACGCAGGGACACGGCCAGGTCGAGGTAGCCCGCCCGCTTCGCCGGATCGGATTGCAGGTCGGCGAGCTTTCGGTAGGCGTCGGCCAGTTCGGCCAACAGGATCACCGGTGACACCGCAGCGCCGCGACGCAGCGCCGGCCGGCCATCGCCGGCCAGGCGGATGGCCCGACGCAACAGCACGACCCGATATTGGGTCAACGTGGTCTCGTCCAGCTTGGCGTTCTCGGCCGCGGCCAGGGCGGCGTCGATCGCCGCCGGGTCGGCCGCGCCGCGGACCAACTCCCACACCCGTTGGCGAGCCGCCTCCGGATAGCCGCGCGAGGTGATCGGCACCATCGCCAGCGCGGCCAGGGCGGCGTCCCGGTCGTCGCGGGCGCTGCCGATGCGGGCCAGGCCGAACGCCGCCGGGGTGACGTAGGCAGCGTCGGTGGAGGCACAGATCCGGTACAGCACCTCAGCCAGGTCGTACTCCCCGCCGGACTCGCAGGCCAGGGCAAGGGCGAGCTTGGGGGCCAACTCGCCGGGAAGCTGTCCGTAGACGGCGTTGAAGGCGCTCTGGGCGCCGTCGTAATCCTCGGCGGCCAAGGCCCCTAGGCCGGACAGCCAGATGCCTCGCCACTCCCACGGGTCGAGGTCGAGCACCTTCTGCCAGGCCGCTTTCACCATCGGCAACTGGCCGAGTTCCAAGGCGACCAGGCCGCGTGCCAGCCACACTCCGACGGTGGCCTCGGGAGCCTTCTCCAGCGAGGCCAGCCGCAGCGGCGCGGGCTCGGCGGCGATCCGTTCGAGGAAGTCGGCCTGGGCGTCGGCGGGGTCGGGACGCAACCGCGGCAGTCCCTGGTAGGCCAGACCTTGGCCGGCCACGCTGGGAGCTTCGAACAAAGCTGAGGACGCCGAGGCCGAACCGACACCGGGACGCTGGCTGGCCACCACCTCGCGGAGCACGCCGAGCATCTGCTGGCGCAGTTCCTCCGCGCTGGCGAAACGGTCGTTGGGGTTGGCCGCGCAGCACTTCAGCAGCAGCCGATACAGCGAATCCTGGGCCGCGAAGGCGGGCAGTTCCTCTGCCGGCGGGACGGTGAACTCGTAGGTGGACTGATAACCGGGAACGTCGGCCGACAGCACCAGCAGCGTGCGTCCGATGGTGAAGATGTCAGAGGCCACGGACGGGCCCAGCGTCGGTACCTCGGGGGCCTGAAAACCGACCGTGCCGTAGATCGGGGAATCATCGTCACCGGCGTGGCGGACGCCGCCAAGGTCGATCAGCTTCACCGAATCGCCCACCTGAATGGCGTTGTCAGGCTTGAAATCGCAGTAGAGCAGGCCGAGGGAGTGCAGGTAGCTGAACGCGGGCAGCAGCTCGATCAGGAAGGCCAGCGACCACTCCACCGGCAGCGGATCGGAGGTGCCACCGTTGGCTTGAAGGCGTTGCTTGAGCAGCTGCTTCAGCGATCGCCCACCGACGTACTCCATGACGATGTAGCCGGCCCCGCCATGAGTGACGAAGTTGTAGATCTCCACGATCGCCGGATGCTGCACCCGGGCCAGGAACCGCTGTTCGCCGATCACTGCGTCACGGGCGTCGGCATCACCGGCGTTGAGCATGCCTTTGAGAACCACCCAACGTCCCGACACGTTGCGGTCGGTGGCCAGGTAGACCCAGCCCATCCCGCCGTGCGCGAGCGCGCCGACCACCTCGTACTGGCCGGCCACCAGGTCACCGGGCGACAGCTTGACCGCGAACGAGTACGGCGCGCCGCAGGAGGGGCAGAACCCGTCGGAGCGACTGTCGACGCCCTCGGATCCCTGACCGACCTTGCTGCCGCACCGCGAGCACACCCGGGCACTCAACGGCACCTCGGGATGACGCAGGACGGCCTTGGCCGGGTCGAGGGCCGGAGCCGGCGGCACCCGGGTCAGCCCGGCGCCGATCCGTCCGGCCTCCTGGGTCTTGGCGCTGGGCCGACGGACCACCGGTGAGCCGAAGGAGGTGACCCGGGCCGAACCGAAGGCGGTGCTGCCCAGGTGGGCCGACATCCGGGTGCGCGTGGTCTCCGGTGCGGTGGTGACGACCGGCACGGCGGTCGCGGCAGGGGAGCCGCAGACATCGCAGTAGCCGTCGTAGATGTTGCCGGTGCAGCCGGGCTGCTGGCAGCGTCCGGACGCCGTGGGGGCAGGGGGCGCGCCCTCGCGTCCGGCACCGACCGGCATCGCCTGACCGGGCATCCCGCAGACGTCGCAGTAGCCGTCGATGATCGTTCCGGTGCATCCGGGCTGGCGGCACTTCATCGACTCGCTCCTTGACTGCGGAAGCCGATCTGCCCGGCTAATGCCCCCAGCAACTGCTGCACCGTCGGCAACACCACCGGACGGGCCTCCAGCTGAGTGCTGATCTGGGCGATCAGGTCGGTGATGGTGGCATCGGTCGGCAGTGCCGAAGCCTTGACCTTCAACGCGGCCAGCTGGGCCGCGGCGGCGTCGCGTTCGGCCCGGCGTGCGCTGAACTGGGTCTGGACGGCGGTGGTGGCTGCGCTGAGTTCGCCGAGCCGGGCCAGGTAGCCGGTCAGAGCCTCGGCGGTGTTGGGTACCGGGCCGAGGTCGGCGAGGGTGGGCAGCGTGACCGAAGGGACCGGCCAGACCGCGGCGGTCACTTCTGCGACCAGTGCCGAGACGGCGGCCTCCCGCTCGCTCGCTGCGGCGTATTCGGCGCGGACTTTCGCCAGCAGTTCGCGGCCCTCCCGGCGACGGGCGGCCCCCACGATCAGGTCCCGCTCGAAACGAGCGGCATCGGTCTCCAAGGCGCTGAGCAGACCGGCGATGTCGCCGCCGCGGCTCTGCTTGTCACGGAGCTGTTCGGTACGAGCGACGATCTCGGCCAACCGCTGCTGGCCGATCGGGGCCAGGGCCGGCGGTTCCAGGACGAGTTGGTCGCGGATCCGTTCGGCCTGGGCGCGCAGCTCGGTCAATCGAAGCTGCAGCGCGGTGGCGTTGGGATCGGTGTTCAGTCGGACCCGCAGCTGAGCGATCAGCGCGTCGCTCAGGCGTCCGGCCTCCGGAAGCGAGACTGCCATCGACTGCAGCGCGGCCACCGGCGAGCCGGCGGTGTCGAGGCGGCCCCAGATCAGCCCGGAGAGGCGCTCGAGTTCTTCGCGACCCACCCGGCCCGAATCCCAGGTGGTCAGCAGCAGGTTCTGGCGGGTCTTGGCCGCCTGCCATAACGCCATCGCCAAGGACATGTCGGCGGTGAGCTCGGAGGTGCGTCCGGTCTGCAGAATCTGGGCGTCGAGAGCGTCGAGCTCGGCGCGGCGCTGATTGAGCCAGGCATCCAACGCGCCCAGATAGGTGAGCATGTCCTGGGCCGCCGGGGCCACCCCCAGGGCGCCCGGTGCCGCCGGTGCGGTGTTCATCGGTAATCCCGCAGCCGTCGTGAGATCCCCCAGTAGCCGGCGCCCGCGCCGGCCAGAGCGAACACCAGGGCGGCGATCGCCTGACCCATCAGGGCGTTCAGCGCAGTCTGGGTGGTGTCGGTTCCGGTGCTGATCGCCGAATTCGTGGATTCGGTGAGGTCGGCGGTGAAGGCCTTCTCCGCCGGTGCTGCTTTGGTCAGCTGCGTGGTCACCTTCGTCCAGTCACCCTTAGCCACGGCGGCGTCGACACCGGTGTAGGCGGTGACCACCGCCGTGGTGCTCGAACGGGGCAGGTCGGCACTCAAAGAGAGCTCCTTGAGCCGTGCGGTGATCGCGGCCTGGGTGTCGGCGGACGCGCTGCGCGCCACCACGGCGCTGCTGAGTTGGTGGCGCAGGTCGGCCAGCGCCAACCGTCCGTTGGCGAGGGCGACGACCTGGTCGAAAGTGTCGGTGCGGCTGGCCTGTTCAGCGTCCCCGGCACGCGCGACCCCGGCCAAACCCAGCCACGCCGCGACGAGGGCGGCGACCACGGCCAGCACCAACCCGATGTTGACGGTGCGGTGGGTGCGTTGGGCCACCTCGATCGTCGCCAGCACCAGCCCGACCGCCGCGACGAGCACGGCCAGCCACAGCAGCAGCGGGTTGTAACTCCACGAGCGCTGGCTGGTCTGGGTCGACAACGCAGAGCGCAGTTGCTGCAAGGTGGGTTGCAGGGTGTCGGACAGCATGTGGTCGGCTTGGGTCAACTCCGCCGCCGAGGCGGGTGCCTGCAGCAGGGCGGCGTAGGCCAGCGTGGCCTGGCTGACCGTCGCGAGCGCGTCCTGATCGGCCGGACGGGCGGCGGCTGCTGCGACCAGACCGGCGGTGGCCTGGTTGAGCGCCGTGGTCGGATCGGCGCCGGCCACTCCCAGAGTGCGCAAAGCCGCCTGATTGCGAGCTTCGATCAGCTGAGCTTCGATGCCGGCCAGGCGGTCGTACTGACCGGCCAGTTGCGGGGTGGCCCCCAACTGGGCGTGCAGGTCGAACTGCTGAATCGCTGCCACCGCCCCCAGAATCAGCAGGACGATCACCGTCACCACCTGTGCGCGCCGCAGCCTCGCCGCGGTGGTGCTCACCGGCGGCTCCGGCACGGTGGTGGTGGTCAGGTCGCTGGCAGCAGCCTGACGCAGCAGCGGGGCCAGCCGCGGATCCCGAAAGGCGGCGGGCTTCAGTGGGGTGGCGGGCGACGTCATTGCTGCTCCGGTGCCGCGCCGAACTCGACCGGTTCGCTGGGCGGCACATGCGCGGGCGGAGTGAGCCCGACCGGCTGGTCGGGGTCGATGAGATCCTCAGCCACCAGCGTCCGCAGCTGCTCCAGCGTCGGCTCGGTCACCTCCCGCAGCCGCCAGGCATGGCGGCCGATGGCGGCCTCGAGCAGGTTGCGCGCGTAGCGGCCATTGCCGAAGTTCTCGTCTCGTGACTGGAAGGCCAACTGCCGGCGGAACTCGTCCAGACACCCCTCGCCGAGGTCGAAGTCAGCCTTGGCCGCCATGGAGGTGAAGATGCTGCACAGCTCATCGTCGGTGTAGTTCTCGAACACGATCTCGGTGCGGAAGCGACTGGCCAGGCCCGGGTTGTTGGCGATGAACTCGTTCATCGGTTCGGGATAGCCGGCCACGATCACCACCAGGTCGTCGCGGTGGTCCTCCATCTCCTTGACCAGGGTGTTGATCGCCTCCTCGCCGTACTGGTCGCCGTTGAGGGAATACGCCTCATCGATGAACAGCACGCCGCCATAGGCCTTCGCGGTCACCTCGGCGGTCTTGATCGCGGTCTGACCCAAGTAGCCGGCGACCAGCTCGGAGCGGTCGACCTCGACCAGTTGGCCCGTGCTCAGCAGCCCGATCGCCTTGTAGATGCCGGCCACCAGGCGGGCCACGGTGGTCTTGCCGGTGCCCGGATTGCCGGTGAAGATCAGATGCCGGGTGATGGTCGGACTCTTCAGCCCGGCCTTGGTGCGCAGCGCGTCCACCCGCAGGATCGCGGTTTGTCGGCGGATTTCGGCCTTGACAGTGGTCAGGCCGACGAGTTCGTCGAGTTCGGCCAGCCACTCATCGACGGTCTTCTCCGGTTCTTCCGGTTCTTCCGGTTCCTCAGGGGTCGCGGGTTCTTCGGCCGGCGGCGCAGCAGCGACCGGCGTGGCCGGGGCGGGCGCGGAGTCGGTGGGAGCGGGCGTCGACCCCACCGTGGGTTGCGGAGTGGGGAAGGCCAGGCCACCCAGACCGGGGAAGGCGCCGGGGGAGTGCGGATCGAGCCGGGACAGGTCGAGCAGCCCCGACTGGCTGGTGCTGATCCGGCCCAACACTTCGTTCAGGATCGCCGGCGCCTGGCGCAGGAACTCCTGCTGGGCGGGGTCGGAATCGGGATCGGTCGGTGGCCTCGACCCCGACCGGACGGCCGGAGCTCCCGGCAACTGGGCGGCTGCGGCCATGGTGGCCGCGCCGATCGCCTCGGGCGTGGGCTGGCCCAGCGTGGCCGCAGCCTGGCAGACCTCGCCGAGCGCCTTGGCGTAGCCGGCGCCCTTGGCGGTGGCCGCCGCTTGCGTGGACAGGGGAGTCGGCGCGCCGCGATAACGCCGACCGGCGACCGCGGCGTCGGAGAACTCCTGCGCCGAGGCGGGACGGTCGAGCGCGGCGCACCAGTCGAGGTAGGCGCCGGTGTTGGATTCCGAAATCGCTGCGGCCAGGATTCGTCCCTCCGCCGCGGCGGCATCGGGGGCGAAACCGGCGACCGCAGCCGCCTCGGCGAGGGCCGCCAGTGCGCCCTTCAGTTGGGCGCCACTCATGACGGATCACCCAGATTCAGCTCCGGTGCCTTGGCGTGACCGAACTTCTCGGTCAGGAAGCGTCCGTGGGTGATCAGGGCCGCCGCGTCGGTGGTGTTGGCGGCGTTGTAGATCGAATCCATGGTGACGGCGAGCAGATCGAGCTGATCGACCAGCAGCAGCAGCGCCGTCTTACCGCCCTCGACCGGACGGGTGTCGGCCCAGTCCCGCGGCAACCGCAAGTAGCCGCCGATGGCCTCGGGCAGGTAGTCGGTCGCGGTGGCCACCACCGAATAGGCGTCGTAGCTGCCCAGACCGAGCAGCCCCAGGCGCGGCAAGGTGTTGCGCACGGTGGCGACCACCTTCAACGCCCGCGCCCGTACCACGGTGGGCACGGCGGTGTCGGAAACCAACTGCTCCACCTTGGTCAACGCCGCCCCGATGTCGTCCGCGGTCGGGGCGGCGGCGAGTTCGTCGTCGGCGGTCTCGGCTGGCGGCTGTTGCGGCTCGCTGCCGGACAACCAGTCCCAAAAGCCCATCGGCGCCTTCCTCAGCCGTCGATGCTGAGCGTCGGCATGGACTGTGCCCGGGTATCGGCCTGCGACACCCGATCCAGGTACTCCTTGCTCTTGGCCACCTCGGTCTCCAAGGTGCCGATCGTGGCCGACATGGCGTCCAGAGCGCGCAGCTTGAAGTCGTCGATGGTGTCCATGGTGGCGTAGATGTTGGCGAACGCCGCCTGCAGTTGCTCCAGCCCGATGGTGGAGGAAGCCGCCTGCTCCTGAATCTGTGCGGAATTCTCCTTCAGCATCTCCGAGGTGCGCTGAATCATGTCGCTGGTGGTGGTGTTCAGCGCCGTGATCTGGTCGAGAACCAGCTTCTGGTTGCCCAGCGCCTGGGCCACGATCACCGCGGTGCGCAGCGCCGACAAGGTGGTGGTGGAAGCCCGATCGACGCCCTTGATCAGCTCGATGTTGTTCTTGATGATGATGTCGATGGCCAGGTAGGACTGGATCGAGACCGCCAGCTGGGTCAGCAGGTCCTGGTGCTTCTGCCGGACGTAGAACAGCACGTCCTGACTGAGCGTCTTGGCCTTGTCCGGGTCACTGAGCTGCAGTTCGGCGATCTGGGCGCTGAGACGGGCGTCCAACCGCTCGGCGATGTAGACGTACTGGTTCATCCGGCCCATCACGGTCCACAGATTCTGCTTCTCCATGTTGAGCGCGGCGTTGTCCTTGGTCAGTTCGTCCTGACCGGAGCGCAACGCGTGCAGGATGGCATCCAGGTGAGCCTGGGACGACTGGTACTTGCGGAAGTAGTCGCCCACCTGGCGGCTCATGCCGAGCTTGGCGAAGAAGCCCTTGCCCTTGCGGGTCTGCGCCGGATCGAGATCCTCCACGGTGCGCCGCAACTCCAGCAGGGTCTTGCCGACTTTCGAGGTATCGGACAGGCCGCCGGCCTCGATGGCCCGGACCGGGGTCTGCAACAGCCGGTTGGAGGTCTCGGCCGCCTTGCGGATGTCGACATCACCCATGCTGCGAACAGCGTCGGCCTGGGCGCTGAAGGTCGGTGAGTTGGTCTCCGCCGTGGACAGCGCGTTCAGGAATCCTTCCACCTTGGCGTCCAGGACCGGCACCTGCGCGGCGTCCACCTGCGGGGCCATCGCCGGCGCCTGGGTGGAGGTCACAGCGGGGGCGGCAGCGGCCGGGGTGAGGTTGAGCATGTCGGGTGGCGCCAGCTGGACGGCTGGGCCCTGACTGGCTGGCTGGCTGGGGTTGCTCATCGGTACGGACCTCTCGTTCGGACGACGGCTCCCAATCTAGCCGTCCCACCGCGGAATGTGGGGGCCGCGGGGCCCGGCGTGGGGCCGCTCCGGGGACCGACCGGGGGCATCCCTGAGCCGGAACCGGCAATGTCGGTCGGAGATGATTGCATGTACCCGTGAGTGCGCGTCCGATCGGTGGTGGGCTGGCTGCCCTAACGGGCGAGCAAGCGAGGGTGTTGGCGTCCTGGTCGGGATCGCTGTTGGTGCTGGGAGCGCCCGGCACAGGCAAGACCACGCTGGTGGGATGGGCGGCCGTTCAACGCCTGCGCGAGGGCGGTGCGCCGCCGCTGGTGCTGGCCTCCAGCCGAGTCGCCGCCAGCAGGCTCCGTAACGCGATCACCACCGAATTGGGGGACGGTACCTGGCGACCTACGGTGACCACCGTGCATGCGTTGGCACGTTCCTTGTGGCAGCGCTTCTCCGGACGCGAGCAGGTGCGGTTGCTGTCGGCCCCCGAGCAGGAGTTCCGGGTGCGCGAGCTGCTCGCCGGCGCCGGCGGTGGGCGTTGGCCGCAGGAACTCGCCTACGCGTGGGGTACCCGGGGCTTCGCCGCTCAGGTCCGTGCCGCGATCGCCCGGGCCCGGCAGTGGGGACTGGAGCCCGACGACCTGGTGGCCTGGGGGCGGAGCTCGGGGCGTGGCGTGTGGGCAGGGTTGGGCGACTTCTTCGCCGAATACCTCGATGTGCTCGACGCCGAGGGGGTGCTCGACTACGCCGAACTCGTGCATCGCGCCCGGGTACTGCTCGATCAGCCGGAGGTGGCCGACGTGGTCGGTGCCGAGATCGGCGCGGTGCTGGTCGACGACTTCGCCGAGCTGGACCCGTCCCAACTGGCGTTGATCGCCGCGCTGGCTCCTGGCGCGCCGCTGCTGGCGGTGGCTGATCCGGACAGTGTCTCCGCGGGCTTCCGCGGGGCCGACCCGCGGGCCGTGCGGGAGTTCGTGGCGCGGTTCGGCACCCCGGGACGTCCGGCATCGGTGGAGCAGTTGCGCCAGGTGTATCGACACGGGGCTGCGATCTGCCAGGCACTGGTCGAGGTGCGGCAGCGATTGCCTCGTCCGGTGAGTGAGCCGTTGCCGTCACCGCAGGCCAGTGGTCCCGACGGCGACGTCCTGGTGCTCACCTGCACCGACGCAGCCGAGCAGGCCCAGACGGTGGTCACCGAGTTGCAGCGCGCTCACGCGATCGACGGCCTGGCCTACTCCCAAATGGCGGTCCTCACCCGCGCTGGACGGGCGCAGGCGGCACCGATCACCCAGGCGCTGGTGGCGGCCGGGATTCCGGTGTCGACCGCAGCCGAGGAGATCGCGTTGGCTCAGGCCCCCGCGGTCCGCGCTCTGCTGCTTGCGGTGACGGTCGCGGTGGCTGGTCAGGCCCGGCCGGATGAGGCGATCCGGCTGCTGACCGGGCCGATGGGCGGCTTCGACGCGGTCAGCCTGCGCGCGCTGGTGCGCCAATGGCAGGCGGCAGGGCATGCCGATGAGGCACACCTGCCGCTGGCTGATCAGGCGGCTCAGGCGCTGAACCAGCCGGAGTGGATCGGGCCGAACGCCGACGGCGAGGCGGCGAAGTTGGCGAAGGTGGTCGGCCTGCTGGCGCAGGCCCGCGGATTGTTGGAGGCGTCCGCGCCGGTTGATCAGCTGCTGTGGCGGCTGTGGCAGGGCACCGACTGGCCCCAGCGGCTGGCAGCCGAATCGGGCGCCCAGGCCGCAGCGGCCGCGCGGGCCGATGCCGATCTCGACGCCCTGTGCGCACTGTTCGACACCGCAGCCGAGGCCGATCGGCGCGGCGGCCTTGCGGGGGTGCGGGCCTTCCTTGCCGAGATCGGCGGACAGCAGATTCCGGCCGATCGGCAACGGGAGTCCCGGCTCGGCGGGGGCGGGGTAGAGGTGATGACCGCCCACCGCGCACGTGGGCGTGAATGGGAAGTGGTGATCGTGGCCGGCGTCCAGGAGGGCAGCTGGCCGCTGGGCCGCCGGATCAGCACGGTGCTGGACGCCGCCGAGATCGGCGCTGACGGCCTACAGGGCCCGGCACCGGCGCGCGAACTGCTGGCCGCGGAGCGGCGACTGTTTCACCTGGCCTGCTCGCGAGCGCGGCGGCGGCTGATCGTCACCGCCACCGCCGGTACCGAGGGCGAGAGTGACACCCCGTCGCGGTTCCTGGCCGAATTGGGGGTGGCGGCGCAACGTCCGGCTCGTCCGGCTCGTCCGGTCAGTCTGGCGTCGTTGGTGGCCGACCTGCGCCGGGCGAGCATCGATCCGTCGGCCTCAGTGGCCCTGCGAGCGGCCGCGGCCGGCGAACTGGCGCGACTGGCCGACGCCGTCGACGACCGCGGACGGCCGCTCGTGGCCGCGGCGCGTCCGGAGCACTGGTGGGGGGTTCGGCCGGTGTCGAGCCTGCCGACGGGCGAGACGCCGTCCGTCCGGCTGAGTCCGAGTCAGGTGAGTGCCGCACTTCAGTGCCCGCGCAGCTACTTCCTTGACCGACAGGCCGGCGGTGAAGGTCGGGCACGGCTGAGCACCAGCCTGGGATCGCTGATCCACCGCCTGATCCAGTTGTCGGTCGAAGAGCAATGGAGTGCCCAGGAGGTGGCCGAGCAACTGGACCAGGCCTGGCAGAGGCTGCCGTTCGAGGCGGCCTGGTTCTCGGCCAGCGAGCGCGCCGAAGTGGAGCAGGCGCTGGGGCGGTTCCAGACCTGGCGGAGCAGTCGCCCAGCCGAGCTGATCGCCGTCGAGGCGCCCTTCACGTTGGAGTTGGAAACCGACGGTATCCCGGTGACCTTGAGTGGCAAGGTCGACTGGCTGGAACGCGCTGAGGCCGGGCTGCGGGTCATCGACTTCAAGACCTCGCGGTACGCGCCCACCGCCCAGGACGTGGCCGGCATGGATCAGCTGGGCATCTATCAGCTCGCGGTGGCCTCTGGTGCGTTCGACGCTGCCGCCACCCAGGAGGCCGTTGACGTCCGGCCGGCGGGAGCGGCGGCGGTGTACCTGCGGCTGCC
Organism: Propionibacteriales bacterium; assembly: GCA_021286985.1. Taxonomy (GTDB): domain Bacteria; phylum Actinomycetota; class Actinomycetes; order Propionibacteriales; family Propionibacteriaceae; genus Propionicimonas. The sequence continues at coordinate 20,764 of JAJTBJ010000002.1, forward strand.
GGCCAAGCCGGAGGACCTGCCCAGGGAGTTCGGGCAGGAGTCGTTGGACGTCCGGCCCCATCTCAGCGAGGATCCGGCCGAGTTGGCGCACCCGACGTGGGTGCATCACCGCATCGCCGCCGCCGCAGCGGTGGTGGCCGATGGCCGCTTCCCGGCGACGCCGGGCCCGCATTGTGACCGGTGTGTGTTCGTGGCCAGTTGCCCCACCCAACCCCGTGGACAGCAGGTGGTGCGATGACCATCACCCGGCCTGAACAGCTGCGCGCGCTGCTCGGCATTCCGTTCTCCGACCAGCAACTGGAGGCGATCGCCGCTCCGCTGGAGCCGGCCGTGATCATCGCCGGGGCCGGCTCGGGCAAGACCACGGTGATGGCGGCACGGGTGGTCTGGCTGGTGGCGGCCGGCTACGTCCGACCTGATCAGGTGCTGGGACTGACCTTCACCCGTAAGGCGGCCGGCGAACTCAGCGCGCGGGTGCGTCGAGCGCTCACCGAGGCCGGCGTTGCCGACTCCGCCGGTGGCGAGGAACTGGTGCTCACCTACGACGCCTTCGCCGGACGGCTGGTGGCCGAGCATGGCCTGCTGCTGGGCATCGAGCCGGGGCAGCGGATGATCACCGGCGCAGCGCGCTACCGGCTCGCGGCGCGGACGGTGGCCGATACCGTCGGTCCGCTGCGGCACTTGTCGCGGCTACGTCCGGCCAGCGTGACCGAGCGACTGGTCAACCTGGCTGCCGAGATGCGGTCGCACCTGGTCAGCCCGGCAACGCTGGCCAGCCACGCCGAGATCTTCGCGGCTGCGCTCAACGCTGCCCCGCGCCGCAGCGGAACGCTGGAATACAAGGCGATCTCCGACGCGCGGGCGGCGGAGGCCGAGCGCCTGGAGCTGGCCTCGCTGGTGGTCGCCTACGAAGAGTTGAAGGCTGAGTTGGGCTACGTCGAATTCGCCGACCAGATGTGGCAGGCGGCCCGCCTGGCGACCGAGGTGCCGACGGTCTCGGCCGCGGCGCGCGCGGAGTTCGGCGTTGTCCTACTCGACGAGTACCAGGACACCTCGGCCGCGCAGGCCCGGCTTCTGCGGGGACTGTTCTCCGGCGCCGAGCCGGCCGACGGCCGTGGGCACCCGGTGACCGCAGTGGGTGATCCGTGTCAGGCCATCTACGGCTGGCGAGGGGCGGCGGCGAACAACATCCTCGACTTCGCCGGGCATTTCCCCCGGGGCGACGGACGTCCGGCACCGGCCTACGCCTTGACCGTGAACCGCCGCAGTGGGCAGCGGGTGTTGGATGCGGCCAACGAACTGGCCGAAGGGGTGCGCAGCGATCCGGCGCTGACCGGGCACGGTCTCGATCTTGCCTTGGTAGCGCCACCCGAGACGCCGGTGGGTCGACTGGAAGCGGCAGCGTTCGTCAGCTGGCCCGACGAGGTGGCCGCGATCGCGGATCGGGCCGCCGATCTGCATGCCACCGCCACGGTGCCCAGGTGGTCCGACATCGCCGTGTTGTGTCGGCGCAACACCCAGGTGGCTGCGGTGTATTCGGCGTTGATCGAGCGGGACATCCCCGCCGAAATCGTCGGGTTGGGCGGTCTGCTGGACCTGCCGCCGGTGGCCGACGTGGTGGCGACCTTGGAGGTGCTGGCTGATCCGGCGGCGAACCCGGCAGCGGTGCGGTTGCTGAGTTCGCCGCGGTGGGCGATCGGAATTCCTGATCTGGCCGTATTGGGCCGCCGGGCCAGAGAGCTCGCCGCCGGGCGCACCGCAGACGACGACGGCGTGGCCGCTGCCGTCGCCGCCAGTGAGGCGGCGCAGCCGAGCCTGATCGAAGCCGCCGCCGATCCGGGGCCGGGTCGATACAGCGCCGAGGCCCGGGCCCGCCTGGCGGAGTTCACCGCCGAGCTCGGACGGCTGCGGCGCCACGCCGCTGACGGCTTGACCGAACTGGTGACGCGGGTGATCGCGACGTTGGGCCTGATCATCGAGACAGAAGTGGCCAGCCCGGGCGCATCCGCGCCGTTGCCTGCGCTGGTGCAGGCGGTGGCCGGCTATGCCGACATCGATGCGGACGCCTCGCTCACCGGTCTGCTGGCCTGGTTCGAGGCAGAGCGTACGTACGGCGTCGGCCTGGACCAGCCGGTGACGTCGGCGGCCGATTCGGTCAAGGTGCTCACCGTGCATCGGGCCAAGGGTCTGGAGTGGGAAGTGGTCTTCGTCCCGGGCTTGGCATCCGGAGTCTTCCCGGCCGCTCGGGTCACCGGCAACTGGTTGCGCAGCGCGGCGGTGCTGCCGTACCCGCTGCGTGGCGACGCGGACGCGCTGCCGCAGTTGAGCAGCGTCGACCATCAGCAGATGGGTCGCTTCGCCGAGGAGCTGACCACCCAGCAGGCCTTGAGCGAGGATCGGCTGGCCTACGTGGCGGTGACGCGCGCGCGCCAGTTGCTGCTGGCCAGCACCCACACCTGGCAAGAGACGCTGTCACGTCCGCGTGAACCCTCTCGCTATTTCGCGGTCCTGGCCGGCCATGCCGATCAGGTCGCGCTGCCGCCGGAGATTCCAGCGGTGAATCCGCTGGTGTTGGCCGGAGAGCGCACCGACTGGCCGGCGGTGAGCGGTGAGGGCTTCGAACTGCGGCGCGCCGCGGCCGCCGAAGTGCTGACCGCGCGGGCCCGGCATGCGCAGTCCGGCAGCTATCACGCCGAAGACCCTGCCGACGACCTGGACGTCCGGGCCCAGCTGCAGCGCTGGCGACAGGCCGGCGAGCAGTTGATCGCGGCGGAGCGGGCGGCACGGCAGCAGCACAGCACGCCGACCGCGGCCTACCTGTCGGTGACCGGGGTCAGTCGACTCAGCCGTGATCCGGCCGGTTTTGCCGAGGCGCTGCGCCGTCCGCTGCCACGACTTGTCAACGAGGCGCAGCGGTGGGGAGTGGGCTTTCACCAGTGGTTGGAGGCGCGTTTCGGACGCCAGGCCGCACTGGTGGCCGACGAGCCGTCCGTGGAGCTGATCGGCGGCGATTTCGAGAAGCTGCGGGCCACCTTCGAGGCGGGCCCCTACGCGCACGCCGTGCCGTTGGCGGTGGAGGCACCGTTCACGCTGGTGCTGGGTGGTCACCTGGTGCGCGGCCGAATCGACGCAGTGTTCGCCACCGATTCCGGCGGAGCTCAAGTTGTGGACTGGAAGACCGGCAACATTGCGGCCGCCGACCCGTTGCAGCTGGCCTGTTACCGGCTGGCCTGGGCGGAGTTGAACGGGCTGGCGCCCGAGCAGGTGGAGGCCGTCTTCTACGACCTGCACACCGGCGAGGTGGTCCGTCCCCGCGACCTGCCCGGACGGGCCGAGCTCACCGCTCTCCTGGCGCAACGCCTGGATTAGTCTGGGCGGGTGAGTCACTGGAAACGCGCCGGCGTATTGGATCGATGCGAGGGTCGGCGCGATGATCCAGCCTGGGTGGCCGAACTCTGGCGGGCGCCGGGTTCTGGGGTGATCGGGGTAGACGCCGAGGGCCGCGTCGACGGTGACCACACTGGCGTGGTGGTGGCACCGACCGAAGGCGCCTTCGACTCCGAACAGCACTTCCTGCTGGGCCTGTGGGACGGGGCGGCCGTGTTCGCCCGTGCCGTGCCGTCCGCCGGGGTGGGGCTGCGCGCCCTCATCGACGAGCTGTCTGAAGACCAGCTGCAGCTCGCTTTTGCCGCGGTGGGGCTGATCGGGTGGCATCAGCGCGCGGGATTCTGCCCGGCCTGCGGCACCGCCAGCCGGGTGATCCTGGGCGGGCTGGCGCGGCGCTGCCCGTCCTGCGACATCGAGGATTATCCGCGCAGCGACGCGGCGGTGATCATGGCGGTCACCGACGCCGATGATCGGTTGCTGCTGGCACGGCAGGCGGCCTGGCCGCCCGGACGGTATTCGGTGTTGGCCGGCTTCGCCGAGGTGGGTGAGTCGCTGGAGCAGACCGTGCATCGTGAGGTGGCCGAGGAAGTCGGCGTGGAGCTGGAGACCCCGACCTATCTGGGTTCCCAGCCGTGGCCGTTTCCGCGTTCGTTGATGGTGGCCTTCGCGGCGCGGGCGGTCAGTCCAGAACTGCGGCCGTCACCGACCGAGATCGAGGACGCACATTGGGTGACCCGGGCCGAACTGCGCGAGCAGTTGGCGGCGGGGGCGCTGAGCCTGCCGATGGCGGCGTCGATCGCCCGCCGAATGATCGAGGCCTGGCTGGCAGACGAGCTGAACCCGCAGCGGGTCGGGTGAACGCGGGTCAGGTGAGCTACTGGGGAGCGTCGATGCTGAACAGTTCAGTGGTCAGGTCGTAGTACTCGCGGGTGGATCCCAACCAGGTCATGCCGAGGCGGCGACACACCGCCTGGGACACCAGATTCTCCGGGTAGGTGACCGCCAGCACCGTGCTCAGCCCGTTGGTCCAGGCGTGTTCGAGCAGGCGGTAGCCGGCTTCGGTGGCATACCCGCGACCCCAGGCGTCCGGATGCAGATGCCAGCCGATCTCGGTCTCGGTCGGCGGCAGCTGGTCGGTGCGCGGCAATAGTTTCAGCAACACCGTGCCGACCGGACGCGAGCTGCCGTTCGGCACAATCGCCCACACCCCATGCAGGGGCCCGGTGAAGGACATCCAGTCGGCGATCTTCGCCCGGGCCTCGGACAGCTCGGTCATCACCGCCGGATTGCGTCCGAGGTAGCGCATCACCTCAGGCCGGGAATACAGGTCGAGCACGAAGGGGGCGTCGTCGTCGTGCCACGGACGCAGCACGAGTCGATCACTTTCCAGGGTGGGGAGCATGGACGCAGCCTCCTTGCAGGTCACAGGCGAGCGAGCAGACCGGACGCGCGCCGAGCCCGATTCTGCACTGCTTGTTGCAGCGACGCCAGTGATCCGATGAGGTGCACGCGGCGCTCGGCCCGGGTGATCGCGGTGTAGAGCAATTCTCTGGTGAGTAGGGGCGAATCCACGTCGGGCAGGATCAGGCTGACTTCACCGAACTGGCTGCCCTGCGCTTTGTGCACGGTCATCGCGTGGATGGTCTGCACCGAGTCCAGCAGATAGGGCGACACGTCCTGGGTGCGTCCGCCGCGGCCGAACACCGCTCGCAACGATGACCCGCGGGCGACCACCACGCCGGTGTCGCCGTTGAACAGTCCCAGATCGGCGGTGTTCTGGGTGACCAGCACCGGACGTCCGGGGTACCACTGGGCGGTGGGGTCGAAGTCCGGGATCGCGGTGAGTAGCCAGTCCTCGACTCGACGTGACCAGGCCGCCACGCCGTAGGGGCCGCGCCGGTGGGCGCACAGCAGCCGGTGGCGTTCCAGCCCGGTGAGCGCGGCCTCGGCCTGCCCGGCGCGGGCGGCGGCGATGATGGTCGCACCTTGAGTGGTGACTCGTTCGCGCAGGGCACTGAGATCGGCCGATTCGGTGAAGGTGAGGCCGTCGGATCCGGCCGTGGCCAGGGCCAGGACGCCGGCTGAGTCGCCGGCCAGAATGGCGTCGGCGAAGTCGGAGATGACCGCCCCCGAACGGTGGTTGTGGCGCAGCACCGCCACCGGGCCGGGCGTGGCGCGCAGCCCCAGCGCGTCCAGGCCGTCAGCGAGACCCGGAACGGTGGCGGTCGGCGCCTCGACGATGTCGGCCAACACCGCGCCCGCCTCGACCGGCGCTAGCTGGTTGGGATCGCCCACCAGAACCAGCCGTGCAGTGGGCCGAAGCGCCTCCAGAAGCCGGGCCATCAACGTCACCGACACCATCGAGGCCTCGTCGACGACGACCACGTCGTAGGGCAACGGATTGCCGCGGTGGTGGCGGAAGCGGGTGTTGGAATCCGGCACCCAGCCGAGCAATCGGTGGATCGTGCTGGCCCGCAGTCCGCCCAAGGTGCCGGCCAGCTCCGGCGGCATGGACGCCAGCGCCTTCGCCATCGACTCATCCATCCGCACTGCGGCCTTGCCGGTGGGGGCGGCCAGCGCGATGGACAGCGGCTGCGCCGCCGTGCGAACCAGCATTCCCAGGAGCCGGGCGAGGGTGTAGGTCTTGCCGGTTCCCGGGCCGCCGGCGATCACCGACACCCCGGCGTACAGCGGCACGATGGCCGCGGCAGCCTGATCGGTGTCGTCGCCGTCCAGCAAGCCGCGGGCCGCGGCGGACACCGCTTCGGGTGTCGGCGGTGGAGTGGGGGCGCCGCGGCGGGCGGTGAGTTCGGCGGCGACGGTGGTCTCCTCTTGCCAATACCGCTCCAGATACAGCCGACCGTCCACCAGCCGCAACGGACGGTCTCCGGGGCCGTCGGCACCGACCCGCACCAACCCGCTGGCTTCGACCGCTGCCCGCCAAGCGGAGGCCTCCGGCCAGGTGCCGGCCGGGATTTGGGCGAAGGCCTCCGCGTCGGTCTCGAAGCGCGCCGCCTCGACCTGATCCAACTCAACGCAGGTCGAACCTTCGCGCAGCGCACGCACGGCCAGCGCCAAAGCCAGTTGGACGCGCTGATCGGTTTCGGAGTACAGAAAGGACACCTTCTGGGCCACGTGGACGTCGCCGAAGCCCAACGCGCCCGTGGCCTGGACGTCGGCGAGCAGGCCAGGGGAGAGGCTGGCGGCCAGGTCGGTCATGGGTGCCTCCGATCAGCGAGCAGGTCGGACAGCTCAGACACCAACCCGGCCGGCGGGTACCAGTCGAACACGCCGGTGGCCGCGCCAGCGTCCGGACCTCCCAGGCCGCGGACGAATAGGTAACCCACGCCGCCCAGGTGGAGTTGGGGGTCGTAGCCGTTCAGGCGGGAACGGAGGAAGCGGTGCAAGGCCACGCAGTAGAGCAACGCTTGCAAGGGGTAGTGGGTACGTCGCATCTCGGCGGTCATGGCGGCCCGGTCGTAGTGATCCAGCCGCAGTTCCGCCGGCCCCAGCCGGTTGGTCTTGTAGTCCACCACCACGAAACGGGGCCCGGCCGACCCGTGGATTCGCAGCACCGAATCGATCGATCCGGTGAGGAAGCCGCGCAACACCTGGCCGGCCAACGGCTCGACGTCCAGATCGTTGGGGTATTCGACCAGCGGGTCGTCGGTGGGCAGCCAGCGCCGCAGCAGCGTGGCCACATCGGCCAAGGTCGTGCGTGATTCGGCCGTGCCCAAGGCGAACTCGAAGTCCAGCTCGGACAACCGGTCGGCAATGGCGACGTCGGCCAGAGCCGCACCGTCGGTGAGCCGGCCCAGCGGCGTCAGCAGGCTGGGTTTGAGGCCTGCGGCCAGCGCGGCCGCATCAACCCCCGACAAGGAGAAACGCTGGGCCGCTGCGGTGGTGGCGGCGAGCAGCCGCTGATCCAGTTCCTCACGAGTGGGGGCGTGCCAGTCGAGTCGCTCCAACACCTCGTGCACCAGGCTGCCGAAGGACGTTCCGCCGGGAAGATCGGCCATCGGCGATCGCGGACCCGCGGTGATGACCGTCGCCTCGACGTCGTCGGCGGCGGGCTCGTCGGTGACCACCTCGGTGCTGCGGGCCTCCGCCAACGGCTCCGGTGCGCGAGCATGCACCATCTCGGTGAGCCCCGAGTACGACGTCCGGCGCCAGGTGTGATCCAGTTGGCGCCTCCAGGACGGGGCGATCAGCTCCGGGACCCCGGGGTCACGGCTGATTTGTTGGCGGCGGTTCGGGTCACAGGTCTCGGCGGTGATGCCGGCCTCGGCCAGCCAGGCCAACTCCGCCGGCGGTACCGACGCCGGCCCCTGGTCGAGGGAATAGGTGGCCTGCGGGGTGCCAGGCTGGGTCCGGTCCCGGTAGAGCAGCCGGTGCAGGGGAGAGGACTCGGTGTTGCGCATGGTCGGCGCCCACCACATGGTCAGCTGCGACTGCGCTCGGGTGGTGGCGACGTACAAGGCTCGCAGTCGGTCCTCTGCCTGTTCCAGGGCTTCGCAGCCGAGCCGCTGTGACCGTCCCGGGGCGTCCTTGCCGCCGAGGTCGAGCACCCGCCGTCCGGTGTCGTCGTGGAAGTCGAGCTTCTCGCCGGAATCCTCGCTCGACAGGTAGAGGTCTGCGGCCTGCGGCAGCAGCACGACCGGGAACTGCAGGCCCTTGGCTTTGTGCACCGTCATCAACTGGACGGCGTGCCGGTCGGTCTCCAGGCGGCGGGTGCGGTCGGAGGAACCGTCCTGCAGTCGCAACTGATCAGCCAGCCAGGAGACCAGGGCCGGTCCCCGCAGGCCGGCGGTGTACTGGGCGTGCAGGATCTCGGCCAGTTGTCGATGGTCGGTCAAATCACGTTCGCCGCGACGTCGCCGCAGCAGCCGTTCGGCCAGGCCGCCATCGCCCTCGGGGCTGTCGGACTGGACGGCGGCGAACAGCGCAGCCACGCCCTGACTGGCCAACAGTCGACCCCAACGCTGCAGCCGCCCCGACCAGGCGAACAGTTGGTCGTCGTCGGCGGTGGCCAGTCCGGTCAGATCGGCGCCGATGAAGTCGGTCAGGATCGCTTCGCGGACGGCGGCGCGGCGGGGCTGTTCGAGGGCCCGCAGCAGGGTCAGCCAGTCTTGGGCAGCCGGAGAGGCCAGGATCGAATCTGAGCCGGAGAAGGCCACCGCGACCCCGGCTGCGGCCAGGGCCTCGGACAGTTCACGGCCGCGACGGTTCTTGGTCACCAGAATCGCGATGTCCTGCTCGGCGAGCGGACGCTCACCCTCGCCGTCGCGGAGCCTGACTCCACTACTGAGCAGCGAGATCACCTCCGCCACCAGATCGTCGTCGATCGCCCGACGCGCCGCGGCGGCGTCCAACAGTTTCTCGCTGCGCACCCACCGCAGCCGCACCGGCGCCGGGGCCGCACCGATCAGCCGGGACCCCTGATGGGCGGCGGTGACCGGCTCGACAGTGATTCGCGGACCCAGCGGCACCCCGTCGAACAGTGCCGAGATCGCTGCCACCACCGGGGCATCGGCGCGATGGTTGGTCGCCAGCGAGAACTTCTGCTCCGCCGCGGCCGTGGCCGCAGCGGTGTAGGCGGTGACGTCGGCCCCGCGGAAGGCGTAGATGGACTGCTTCGGGTCGCCGATCAGCACCAGTGGGACCTGATCGTCGAAAGCCCGTTGCAGAATCTCCCACTGCACCGGATCGGTGTCCTGGAATTCGTCGACCAACACCACCTGGCAGCGACGTCGCAGGCGTTGCGCGGCGGCAGCGGTCGGGTCGGCGACCAGCGAATCGCGCAATCGCAGCAACTGGTCATCGAAGGAGAAGACTCCGAGCCGCCGCTTGCGCCGATCCATCTCGCGGCGGACGTCCGCGGCGAAGTCCAAGCGCTCACCAGCCAGGCCGCCGGCGTCGGCGGGAACCAGGGGAGTGGTGGGGAACTCGACGGCAGCCTTGGCCAGCTTGCGCGCGGTCTCCAGATCGAAAGGACGCTCCGGCGCGGACGCGTAGCGGGCCAGGTAGCGGTCGTTGACCACTTGCTCCCACAGCGGGCCGAGATCTTCCACCAACGTGGCTTGCGGATCCTGGGCGGCGAGCACGCCGAGCTCATCAAGCATGGCCTGGCAGAACTGGTGAATGGTCATGATGGCGGCCGCGTCGAAGCCGGTGAGCGCAGCCCGTAACCGATCCCGGCGCAGCTGCAACTCGGCGGTGTCGCCGGTGGCCAGCAGGACGTCGGTGGCATCGGCGCTCCCGTCCAGCCCCGATCCATCGATCACCGCAGTCAAGGTGGCGGCGGTGTCGCGGAGGCGGCGGCGGACTCGGCTGCGCAACTCGTCGGAGGCCACCCGGCTGAAGCTGATCACTGCCAGGTGATCGACACTGACGACGCCTTCAGCCAGGTAACGGGTGGCCAGGGCGGCGATCGCATGGGTCTTGCCCGTGCCCGCGCTGGCCTCCAACAGGACCGTTCCGGTCGGCAGCGGGTCGGCCGGGTCGTAGTGGGTGGTGATGGTCACGGCGCCACCTCCGCGGCCAGCAGCGGGGTCCAGATGGCAGTGGCCAGGGCACCCAGCAGACGGGTCTCGGTCGCGGCGGCTCCCGGCACGACGATTTCGCCCAGCGGCATGGTGAGCACGTCAGGGAAGCTGAAGAACTTGGTCCAGGCCGCGTCGGACTCGAAGTCCCACAGTCGTCGCATGGCCTTCTCGCGGCGGGGATCGTCCGGGTCGCCGCCGGTGAGGCGCAGGCCGGCCCACTCGGCGTTGAGCCGGGGCAAGGCAGGCAGCGGGTATTGCATGCCGAGGGCGTAGATCGCCAGATAGCGGCCCAGCAGGTCGGTCGCGACGTCGGCGGACGGGGCCGCGTAACGCACTTGGCGACCTTTGCCGATCACCCGGGCGTCCCAGGGGCCGGGCTCGGCGGCGGCCAAGGTGAGGAGCCGCAGCCAGCTTTGAATCTTCTGCCGCGGCTGCAGGCTGGAGAACTCCACCTGCCAGGTGGTGTGCTCGTGGGTGGTGATTCGGCCGGTCAGCGGTACGTCGCCGATTCCGGGGACGGCAATGGCCAGTTGCACATCGCGCTGAGTGGTCTCCCCACGTCCCGGCGCCTTGGCCACGGTGCGGCGGGCTTCGCTGAGGATGCCGCCCATCACCTGGCGTCCCAACTCGAACGGCGGCACGTTGCCGCGCAGCCACTCGGCGCGTTCGACCAAATCGGGGTCGGCGCCTTCGCTGAGGTGCCGCAGCACCCGGTTGCCGATCTGCCAACGGGTCAGGTGGTCGAGTTCGATCGGAATCTCATCGCCGAGTTCGGGGTCCTCGCCAGTGCTGATGCCGGCGCGGGTGCGCAGCAACGATCGCGCCGGATGTTTGAAGAAGTCGGTCAACTCGTCCACCGTGACCCCTGCGGTGAGGTCCAGCGGCGGCAACGGCTGCAGGCTGAAGCGATTTCGCGCCGGCGCCGGCTCACCCAACGTGGCGGCCCAGGCGCGCGCTGCGCGATAGGCGACCGGGTCGAGGCTGGGCAGCGCCGCTTGCGCACTGAAGTACTCCGGAGCGAATGGCTGCAGGGGGTGCTGAATGGCGACCATCTTGCTGGCCGGGCGGCCGTCGGCGCCGCAGGCGGTGGCGTCGAGGGCGTCGAGGAATTCGGCGATCGGGGTGGCTGGCGGCACCGACTCGTTGGTGGCCTCGCTGCGACCGCGGCCGACGATCACCAGGCTCTGTTGGGCGGCGTGGATCGCGTCCAGCAACGCCTGACGGTCAGAAAGCGCGGCCGAGGCGGCCCCCACCGGAGGGTCGATACCCAACAAGTCGTCGCCGTGCCGGTGTGGCGGACGGGGGTAGCGCTCGGCATCCCAGCCCAGCAGGACGATCACCCGGTGCGGCACGGATCGCAGTGAATTCAGGCCGGCCACGATGGTCGCACCGTTGCCGAAGGCGCCGCGCGCCGGCGCCGTGGTGAAGGCTGCCTCGATCGCGGTCACCGCGGCGTGCCGTCCGATCAGTCCCGCCCCGGCCTCGTCGGCGAGGCGGTTCAGTCCCGCGTGAAGTTCGGCCGCCTGCCATTCCTCGGTTCCGCCCAGGCGGGTGAGGGCGGCCAGACCGTCGCGGCAGCGTTGCGCCCATCCGGCCATGGTGGCCGGGGTGGCAATGTCGGCCAGCCACCGGGACAGCCGTCCGATCAGCTCGGTGAGGGCGCCGATGCGTTCGACGTCGCTGGATTCGGTGTCGTCCAACGGCAGGACGGTTCCGGCGGCGACCAGGTCGCGCTCAGACATGGTGACCCCGAGCAGCATTCGCTGCAGCCCCGCCTGCCAGGTGTTCTGCGGCAACGAGAGGTCGTATTCGGCGCGATGGGCGGCATTGAGGCCCCAGCGGATACCGGAGGCGGTGACCAACTCGGCCAGCCGCTCGCGGGTGTCGGTGGTGAAGCCGAACCGATCAGCAATCGGAGTGGCGGCGCACAACTCCAACACCGTGGCCGCCTCCAGCCGGGAATCGGGCAGCCGCAGCAGCTCCAGCAGTAGTCCGACCAGCGGGTTGGCCTGGGCCACGGTGCGGTCGGCCAGTCGGAGCCGGAACTGCTGGGCCGGATGCCCCGGAACTCCGGGCTGTGGGGTGAAGGCGGCATCGAGGAGGGCGGCGTAGGCGTCGACGTCGGGGGTCAGTACGGCGACGTGGCGGGGTTCCAGGGTGGGGTCTGCGGCATACAGATTGGCCAAGACATCGCGCAGCACCTCGACCTGCCGGGCCGGGCCGTGGGACAGGTGCACCTGGATCGAGCGATCGTCGGCCCGCATCGTGCGTAGCGGGGGAACCCGATCGGCGAACAGGTCGGCGGCCAGCCAGCCCAGCAGGGTGTCCGGGTGTTCGGGGGTGGATACGGCCGACGGTGGGGCGAAGAGGGCGTTCTCATCGGCCAGACCGCCGAGGGTCTGGTTCAGGGGGTGTCCGTGGGTGCGACGCAGGGTGCTGCGCCGGGCGGTCGCGCGGGCGTCGATCACTCGGGTGGGGGCGGTGTTCAGCAGCATCAGCCGAACCTCGTGATGGCTGCCGAGCGCCGCATAGAACTCGCAGGTGGCCGCATCGAGTCGAGCTGGCGCGATCACGGCGATCCGCTGCGGGAGGCCGGGAGTTGCCGCTGCACGCACCGCGTCCAGCACCAGCTGTCGCTGCTGCAACGGATCGGTGCCGGTGGCCGTGGCGAGTTCGCGCCACAACACCGCCTGCCAGGCGGCGTCGCCCAAATCGGCACCGAGCGGATCGACATCGCGGCCCTCAGCCCAGGCCGCGAGCATGTCGGGGGCGTGGCTGGCGTAGCCGGCGAACTGTCCGGCGATCCGGGCAGCCACCGAGTAGGTCTCCCGGGAGGCTTCCAGGTGGGCCCGGAGCCGCTCCAGGCCGGGCGGGCAGGGATCGGCCAGCGCCACGTGGGGGATCAGCCATCCCAGCCGCGCCGGACGCCACGGGTCGTCGCCGGCGGCGATCCGGTGCCACAGCCGACCGGGGGAGGAGAACTCGACTCCGGCGCAGATGCCGTCATTGCCACTGGCAGTTGCCAACTGCTGGGACAACCAGCGTTGAAAGCCGCCGCTGGGGACGACCGCGAGGTCGAAAGCGAACGGATCGAGGCGAGGAGTCGACCACCAGGCAGCCAATGCGCCGGCCAGTCCGGTGGCGCTCGGGTAGTGCTGGATCTCCATGGTGGTCTCACCCTAGAGGTGGTGGCGGACAGTTGTGTCTGCCGCCGCGTTTAAGGTGTGGATCGTGGATGGGCAGGCAGAGGAGTTGCTCGCCGGGTTGGACTCCGAGCAGCGCCAGGTAGCGACGACTTTCGGGGCGCCGGTGGTGGTGATCGCCGGCGCTGGCACCGGCAAGACCCGGGCGTTGACCCATCGGATCGCCTATGGCGCTGCCGTTGGCGCCTACCGTCCCAATGCCGTACTGGCGCTGACCTTCACTACCCGGGCCGCCGGTGAGCTGCGCACCCGGTTGCGCGGTCTGGGGCTGCCGGCGGTGCAGGCACGGACGTTCCACTCCGCAGCGCTGCGACAGGCGCAGTTCTTCTGGCCACGGGCCTACGGCAGTGAACTGCCGCCGGTCAGTGACGAACGCCTGGCGATGGTGGGCGCTGCGGCCCGCAAGCTGCGGCTGGCGCCCGATTCAGGGCAGTTGCGCGACCTGCTCACTGAGGTGTCCTGGGCGAAGGTCACCAACGTGGCTCCGGCGGAGTATGCCGGCATCGCGCTGTCATCGGGGCGGGAGGTCTCGGGCATCTCGGCCGCCGATGTGGGCAAGGTGCTGGGTACCTACGAGCGGGTCAAGGCCGAGCGGGGGGTGATTGATTTCGACGACATCCTGCTGTGCGCGGTGGCGCTGCTGGGGGAGCACGCCGACATCGCCGAGGAAGTTCGGGCCACTTATCGACATTTGCTCGTGGACGAGTATCAGGACGTCAGCCCGATTCAGCAGACCTTGCTGGACTTCTGGTGGAGCGAGGACGGCGACAACGCGGTGGTGGGCGATCCGGCGCAGACCATCCACTCCTTCGCGGGGGCGACGCCAGCTTTTCTGACCGGCTTCCTGGCCGCTCACCGCTCTGCCGAGCTGATTCGGCTGGTGCGTGACTACCGTTCCACCCCGCAGGTGGTCGGGCTGGCCAACCGGGTGTCAAAGGCCAACCGGATCGGCGCGGTGGTGCTGGAGTCGCAGTGCGAACCGGGCCCCGAGCCGCGGATCGTCGGGTGCGCCAGTGAACTGGACGAGGCCACCGTGGTCGCACGCTGGCTGGTCGAGCAGCATGAGGCAGGCCTGCCCTGGCGTGAACTGGCCGTGTTGTATCGAGTGCACGCCCAGTCGCCGCTGTTCGAAGCCGCCCTGACGGAAGCGCGGATCCCGTTCGCCGTGCGCGGCAGCGAGGGCTTCTATCAGCGCGGCGAGGTGCGGCAGGTGATCGGTGAGTTGGGTAAGCGTGCGGCCAACACCCCCGAGGTGGGTGCGGCCGATGCGTGTCGGCAGGTATTGACCGCACTGGGCTGGAGTGAGCAGGCTCCCGCTGGTCAAGGACGGGTGCGGGAGCGGTGGGAGTCGCTGTCGGCGGTGCTGGCGCTGGCCGAGGATCTGGTGAGCGGACGCCCTGAGGCCACCGTGGTGGAGCTGGCCTCGGAGCTGGAACAGCGAGCTGCAGCAGAGCATCCACTGAACGCCGACGGCGTGACGCTGTCGACGCTGCACGCGGCCAAGGGTCTGGAATGGGGCGGGGTGGCGCTGATCGGCGTGCAGGAAGGCACTTTGCCGTTCTCGTTGGCGAACAGTCCGGCCGAGGTGGCCGAAGAAGCCCGGCTGTTCTACGTGGGCATCACCCGCGCCAAGCGGGCGCTGCAGATCACCTGGTCGCGAGCGCGCCGCTCGGGGGTGGGCAATCGGCAGCCGTCACGGTTCCTGGACGGCATCGCCGAGCGTCCGGCCGGATCACCGGCGCGGCGCCGTCCGCGGGAGAAGGTGCGGACGGCGCTGACGGAAACCTGTCGAGTGTGCGGCAAGCCGCTGAACACTGGAGCCGAGCGCAAGCTGTCCCGCCACGCCGATTGCCCGGCCAGCTACGACGAGGCGGTCTACGCCGAGTTGGTCTCCTGGCGGCTGGGGGAGGCCAAGTCGCGTTCGCTGCCGGCCTACTGCATCTTCACCGACGCGACCCTGATGGCCATCGCCGAGCGCAACCCGTCCGACGATGAGGCGCTGCTGGCTGTTCCCGGCGTAGGCCGCTCCAAGCTGGAGCAGTACGGCGAAGCCGTCCTGGGCATCTTGGGCGGAGCCTGACCGTCGCCGTCGGGGCCTACTTGTAGCGGTTCGTTGCTGGCCTCATCGCATCGGGGTGAGAGGGACGTCGGTAGGGGAGCTGAGGGTTTTGAGGCTGCCCCTGTTGCGGTTCGCGAACGGACGGCGCCCGGTCCGGGCGGTGAAGTCGGCGATGAGTTGCGCTTCGACGATTCCCGGCTCATCGTGCGGCGTGGGCTTCCACGCCACCAGAAGCGTGTCGGCGTCGGCGAGTTGCCAGATGAAGCGTCCACCCCAGTGGCGGGCACGTCCCCCCAGGCCGTGACGGCGGTACTCGTCGAGACGCTTACGCAGCCCTCGCCCTCGACTCGCTCCGGCCTTGCCGATGTAGATGACCTCGGCGTCGTCCACCCAGGCGTGGGCAAGGACCTCCACCGGCACGGTGGGCGTTCGCCCGTTGATGATCCCCGCAGGACTGGTGGGCAGGAACGACACCGGCTGGTCGCTGCAGCGCAGAATCGCGTACACCCCTGCGTGGAGGGGGATGTCGCTGGAGCTGAGTTGCTCGAATGTGACGAAGCCGATGAATCCCCGTCGTTCCAGGGCGGCACGTGTGGTCGGCATGTGTCATTGTCGCGCGAATCGATCGGCGCGGTGCCCACCTCGCGATGCCCACCCCGGATGCGGAGGCCGCACGACGGACGCCCACCTCTAGCGGAATACTTGAAAAGTAAACTATGTTGAGAACTGCGACGTCCCCCACGACAGGAGCAGTCATGCAGTTCGGGATCTTCAGCGTCAGTGATCTGACCACCAACCCGGTGACCGGGCACACTCCCGACGATGCCGAACGCATCGCCAACACCATCACCATGGCCAAGCACGCCGAGGAGGTGGGCCTGGATGTGTTCGCCCTCGGTGAGCACCACAACCCGCCGTTCTGGTCGTCCTCGCCGACCACCACTCTGGCCCGGATCGCCGCCGAGACCTCGACGCTGACCCTGTCGACCGCGACCACGCTGATCACCACCAATGACCCGGTGAAGATCGCCGAGGACTACGCGATGTTGCAGTACATGTCGAACGGCCGGGTCGACCTGATGATGGGCCGCGGCAACACCGGCCCGGTCTATCCGTGGTTCGGCCAGGACATCCGCAACGGCATTGCGCTGGCGGTCGAGAACTACGCCCTGCTGCGCCGACTCTGGGACGAAGAAGTCGTCGACTGGCAGGGACGCTTCCGCACCCCGCTGCAGGGCTTCACCTCCACGCCCCGCCCGCTGGACGGCGTCCCGCCGCTGGTGTGGCACGGCTCGATCCGCTCCCCGGAGATCGCCGAGCAGGCGGCCTACTACGGCGACGCCTTCCTGCATAACCACATCTTCTGGCCACGCGACCACGCCCGGAAGATGATCAATCTCTACCGGCGTCGCTGGGAGTTCCACGGCCACGGCCCGGCCAAGACCGCCATCGTCGGGCTCGGCGGACAGGTGTTCATGCGCAAGAACTCCCAAGATGCGATCAAGGAATTCCGTCCGTTCTTCGACAACGCCCCGGTGTACGGCCACGGCCCCAGCTTGGAGGAGTTCATGGAGCTCACCCCGCTGACCGTTGGTTCGCCGCAGCAGGTGATCGAAAGCGTCCTGCTGTCTCGCGAATACGTCGGTGACTACCAGCGACAGCTGTTCCTGATGGATCACGCCGGGCTGCCGCTGAAGGTCGTCCTGGAACAACTGGATCTGCTCGGTGAAGAGGTGCTGCCGGTGCTGCGACGCGAGTTCGAGGCGATGCGCGATCCGGAGGTGCCCTCCGATCCGCCGACCCACGCCAGCCGCGTGGCTGCGCTGCACGGCGAGGGCTACCGCTCCCGCATCGCTGAGGCGACCGCGCAGGCCGAAGCCATCCGCGCTGAGCGCACGGCCGAGCGGATCGAGCTCAGCGGTTCGACCACTGCCGCCGAGGCGCCCACGTCCGCACCGACGAAGGCCGCCCCGACCCCCGAGGAGTTCGGCTCGGGTGACTCCTTCGGCGTCCGAATCGCCGGCGCCGGCCAGGATTCGGTCACCGGCGCATCGTTCTACCCGCGTGCGGGCAGCGACGAAGAGGCCGTCGCCCACGCTGACGCCTTGCTGGCCGCCGCCGAACAGAGGGGAGACCAGCGATGAAGCGCATCGTCATCGTCAATGCGGGTCTGTCGGAGGAATCCGCCACCGCGCGCCTGGGACGGGCGATCGAGGCCGAACTCCATTCGTCGATCAGCGTCGAGATCACCTGGGTCGAGCTGCGCACCCTGGCCCGCCCGATCGCCGATCACTTGGTGACCGGCTTCCCTAATGTGGCGCTCGCCGAAGCGCTGACCCAGGTCACCACCGCTGATGCGGTGGTGGCGCTGACGCCGACCTACCAGGGCTCGTACTCGGGGCTGTTCAAGTCCTTCTTCGATCTGATCGATGCCGCCGCGCTGACCGACGTCCCGGTGCTGCTGGGCGCCACCGGCGGGACGCCGCGGCACTCGCTGGTCACCGAACACGCCCTGCGGCCGCTGTTCAGCTACCTGCACGCCCTGGTGGTGCCGACCGCGCTCTTCGTGGCCACCGAGGACTGGGGCGCGCCTGCGGCCGACTCCGACGGATCGGCGGGACGCACGCTGCCTGCGCGCATCTCCCGTGCGGTCGGTCAGCTGGTGGGTCTTCTCAACGATGCGCCCGCGGCCCGCCGTCCGGCCATCGACGAGTTCGCCGACGTGGTCGACTTCGCTGAGTTGCTGGGTGGGTCGGGTAGCTGACTCACCCGATGGCATCATCGGCGAAGCCGGGCAGGTACTCCCGCAGTACCGACCCGAAATCGGCCTTCGCATCGAGTTGGGACAGCACCGAAATGCCGCCCAGCCAGGCTCGCCAGATGATCGTGTAGAGCGGCGGGATGTTCAGCCGGGTGGCCACTCCGCCCGGCTGCATGGCGTTGTGTACCCGCACGAACTGCTGACGTGACCACTCCCGGTTGAAATGGAACAGCGGCACGCTGGCCGGCTCGACGAACGGCGCCAGATAGTCCAACAACTCCGCCGCTTGCACATCGCGGGCGATGAAGCCCTCATCGGCCAACCCGGCCAGCATGGCTGCGGAGTCGCCGTCCATGGCGGTGCGGATCAGTCGACCCATCGCGGTGGGCAGGCCATCCGGCATCCGGGCGAACAGGCCGTAGTCGACCACGCCGAGGCGTCCGTCCGGGGTCACCAGGTAGTTGCCCGGGTGCGGGTCGCCGTGCAGGATGCCGGCCAGCTTGGGCCCGGCGAACAAGAAGGTGACGTAGTCCAGCGCCGCCTGGTTGCGGACGTCCTCGTCGTCGTCGATCACGGTGGTGAGCTTGCGGCCGGTGATCCAGTCGCTGACCAGCACCTTTCTGCTGAACTGGTGCACCCGTGGCACCACGAAGCGCGGATGCCCGGCCAAGGCCTCGGCCACCTGTGACTGGGCTCCGGCCTCCAAGGTGTAGTCGACCTCGTCGGTGACCCGTTTGGCCATCTCGGCAGCGATCGAGCCCAGATCCACCCCGCCAGTGAGCGGCCCCATGATCGCGGTCAACCGCTTGATCTGGCGCAGGTCGGCGGCGATCGCCACATCGGCCCCGGGGTATTGGATCTTGACCGCTACGTCGGTGCCGTCTTTCAGGCGTCCGCGATGGACCTGACCGATCGAGGCGGCCGCGGCTGGGCGCAGGTCGAGTTCGGCGAAGAGCGAGCGCCAGTTCGCGCCCAGTTCGGCGCGCAGCACCGCTTGGGCCTTCGATGAGGGCATCGGGGGAGCGGCGTCCTGCAGCTGCCGTAGCCGGACCCGAAACGGCGCGGCCAGGTCTTCGGGAAGGAACGCCTCGAACATGCTCAGCATCTGGCCGAACTTCATCGCGCCGCCCTTGAGCTCGCCCAGCACGGTGAACAACTGTTCGGCGGTGGCGTCCTTGAGTTCGGCACTGAGCTGCTCGGCGTCGGCGCCGAGCAGGCGTCGTCCGGCCCCGGCGGTGGCGCGGGCCGCCACTCCCAGCGGCAGGCTCAGCAGTCGTGCGCTGCGGGCGAAGCCGGATTCCGGCAACACGCCACCGGGATGGTCGAGGTCACTCACTTGCCCAGTGTGTCGTGCCGATGGCGATTACCGAAGTCGAAGCCGGAATCGGAGAGCCTGACCTCTCAGCAGGCGAGGCAGTCACAATCGGGATGGGCCGGGACGGTGCGGGCGCGCAGCCGCAGTTCGGCCGCGCCGAGTTCGAGGGTGCGTCCCCGCACTTCCGGACGCTGCCCGGCCATCCAGGCAGCGATCTGGGTCACCGCGGTGGCCGTCGCCCAGTCCAGCAGCAGGGGATGGGGGGTGGCTCGATGCGCGCACAGTTGGGCCAGCACTTGCGGCCATTGTTCGTCGTGGCGGCACAGTTGCCGGTCGCTGCAGGCCACGCAGCTGCTGTCGCCGGGGACGACCAGCGGTCCGACCACGGCGCGGTCCGGCTCCAGGCGCACCACCAGATGGCTGATACCGGCTCTGGTCAGGTGGGTGGTGACGGCGCGATCGGGCTCGCACTGCTCACCGGCCAGCACCACCAGTCGCCCCGGATCCAGGCTGCTGAGCCCCTCGGGAGTGAGCTTCGACACCGGCAGGCCGTTCTGGTCCAGCCGTACCTGAAGGCGCTGGGCGAGCACGCCGGAGCCCCACAAGGCGATCGGGGCCCGAGAAGTATTCACCTCTGCCAGCAGCTCGGCCCGCGCGAGCTGCTGACACAGCCAATCGATCCAGTCTGACGACAAGGCCGGCAATCGTTGGATCAACTCCTCGCGGGTGTGCGCACGGGCCAGGAGCTCGACCAGTTGCTGGGCTGCGGCCGGTACCGGCTGGATGATCACCGGGTCGGCGACCCCGATCTGAAGGACCCCATTTCCGCGCCACAAGGCCATTTGCGGATGCCGAAGGCGAATGGGGGTCGCAGTCATGGTGCCCAGCCTGCGGGTCGTGCCGGAGTTCCACAACAGTGATCCGGTAATCGACAACACCTGGACGGTGATGGGCAACACTGCCGGAAAATGCAGGACGCCGACCCCGTCGGGGTCGGCGTCCTGAAGTGGTTTGGCTCAGGCCTTGGGCAGGAACCGGGTGAGGTTGGTACCACACACGGGGCACTTTGCCTTGGCGATCCGAGTGCCCTTTTCGTTGACCGTGACGGCGCCCTCGGCATCGCGGTGGTCCTTGCACTTCACGCAGTAGAAGGAGCCCTTGTAGGTATCCGTGGCCACGTAATCCTCCTGTAGGTCGGCTTTGCCCTGGGATGGGCTCGGCTACTAATGCCGCGTTCAGTCTATGCCCGTCGTCGGGGGAATGCGGTCAAGCTGAACACTTAGACGAAGAGACCCCCAGTTTTCCGATTCGCTTGCCTTCCCCTGCTAGCAAACCGACCACTGGGGGCCTCGTCCTAGAACGTAGTGCCCCTCCGGCCCAGGGGTCAACCGCGTCAGTGGCGTGTCGTAGGGTTCAGCGCATGGGGGTTCCCGAGCTTGAAGTACGCCGCAGCCCGCGACGGCGGCGCACGATCATGGTGCGCCGTGAAGCGGGTCGCCTGGTGGCCCTGGTTCCGGCGCGGCTGACGGCTGCTCAGGAGGCGGCACTACTGCCACCCCTGGTGGAGAAGTTCCTGCGCCGCGAGGCGAAGGTGAGTGCTCGCGTGGGCGATGACGAGCTTGCCGTGCGGGCCGCGGAACTGTGGCGTGCCTACCTGCAGGCGCCGTGCGGACCGATGCCGCCGGTGCAGGTCAGCTGGGTCGACAATCAGCAGCGGCGTTGGGGGTCGTGCAGCACCCCCAGCAACCAGATTCGGCTGTCGTCGCGGCTGCAGGCGATGCCTGGCTGGGTGTTGGACTACGTCTTGGTTCACGAACTGGCGCACCTGATCCAGACCAATCATTCGCCCGCGTTCCGCGCGCTGGAGCGGCGCTATCCGCAGGCCGAGCGCGCCCGTGGCTTCTTGGACGGGGTGCAGTGGACCATCGATGCCCGCGGCGCGGGGGTGGACGACGACCTCGACCCTGCCGATCAGTCCTGATCCGAGCCTGACTCCTGGTCGAGCAGCTTGGCCAACTCGTCGTCCAGCGCATCAGGAGCTCCCGTGCTGCGGTCCTGGCTGGCGAAGCCGAGCGGGTCGTCCAGAGCCGAGGCGTCGGGCACCAAATCCGGATGCGCCCACACCGCGTCACGGCCCTCGATGCCGCGCGACGTCCGGGTGGCCGCCCACAGATTGGCCGCATCGCGGGTGCGCCGAGGCCGCAGTTCCAGACCGACCAGGTCACGCAGGGCGGTCTCGGCCGGTCCGCCGGTGGCGCGGCGCCGCCGGACCATCTCGGTCAGCGGCGTGGCCGCCGGCATCCGCGGCTCGGTGACCTGGGCGGTGACGTCGTCCACCCACCCCTCGACCAGGGCCAGCAGATTCTCCAAGCGGGCCAGCACCTCGGCCTGCTCTGCGGTGCGCTGGGGTGCGAACAGTGAATGTGCCACCGCCTCGCCGGCACGCTCCAGCTCGGCGGCACTGGTCACCGAGGCCACCTGACTCTCGATGGCATCGGCGAGGGCGTCGGCGTCGATGGTGATCTCCCTGGCGTAGTGCTCGACCAGGGCCAGCAGTTGCGGCCCGAGCCAGGCCACGGCGGCGAACAGGCGCTGACGAGCGGTTTCGCGGATCGCCAGGTAGAGCAGCAGGTCGTCGTGGGTGGCTTCGAGCCCCTCGCCGAAGGCCGCGATGTTTACCGGCAGCAGGGCGACTTGGGCCTGATCGGTGATCGGCAGGCCGGAGTCCGAACTGCTCAGGACGGCAGCGGCCAGCGTCGACAGCGTCTGACTCACCCGGCCACCGAACATGCTGGCCACCGCCAGGCGCATCATCTGATCGACGCCGGGCTGGCCGGCGTCGTTACCCAAGCCCTGCAAGGCGACCGACAACTGGTTGACCACCGGACGGATCAGTCGCTGCCAGGTCGGGAAGGAGCGCTCCACCCAGTCGACCCGGCGCCAAGCCACCGCAGGCGTGGGCAGTCGGTCGAAGCTCATAGCCTCGTCCAGCCACAGGTCAGCCAGCGCCACCGCATCGCGGATACGTGCCTTGTCGGCCTCGGACGGCTCCGGATCCGGTCCGACCGCGGCGGTGGCCCGCCGCACCAGATCGAGGGTGAACCCCCAGTTCATGCCGCTGGTCGGATCGGCCGCACCGAAGCCGGCCAGCTGGGTGTTGAACGCCGCCAGCATCGACTGCATCCGGGCGAAGAGTTGGTCGGGATCCAGGTGGCCGTCGGCATCCGGCGTGATCCCGAACTGGGCCAGGAATCGCAGCAGGGCGGCTTCCTCGTCGCCAGGCTGGTCAGGCTGTTCGGGGCTTCCCGGATCGGACATCGGCACTCCTTGATGGTCTGGCTTTCCATTGTCGCTCATCGGCCAAGCTGTGGGGGGTGCCGAACAGGTAGGGTTCGAGGCAATCGGAAGATGAGGTGGGATGACTCGACAAACGTGGACGGCGGCAATCTCGGCGCTGCTGTTCGTGGTGCTCGCCGCGGTGATCGCGCTGGTCCCGGTGCCGTACATCACCTGGGCGCCGGGCGCGACCTACGACCTGCTGGGGAAGGTCGACGACTCCGACGCGATCTCGATCACCGGTGTCCCGGTGTACCCGACCAGTGGGCAGTTGCGGATGACCACCATCTCGGTGACCGCGCCCGACAGCAATCTCACCTTGCCGGAGGTGCTGATCTCCTACTTCATGCCGGACCGGGTGGTGCTGCCGCGGGTCGCGGTCTACCGTCCAGGAACCTCTGCCAACGACGTCAACCGCGAAGAGTCGGTGTTGATGACCCAGTCCCAGACCAGCGCGGTGGTGGCAGCGCTGCGGGCGAACAACATCGCGGTCACCGAGTTGCCCATGGTCTATTCGGTGCAGAACGCCGGCGCGGCCGCGGGCATCCTTCAGCCCGGCGATTTGATCAGCGCCGTGGACGGCACGCCGGTGGCCACGCCCAACGACGTGGTCAAGGCGGTCAAGGATCGCCACGTCGGCCAGAAGGTGCTGTTCTCGATCATCCGTGACCGGATGCCGTTGCAGCGGTCGGTGACCACCACCGCGAGCACCACCACCCCGGACACCCCGGCAGTGGGCATCGACATCAACATTGGGTACTCCTACGACCCCAAGGTCACTTTCGCCGTCGATCCCAACGTGGGCGGTTCCAGCGCAGGACTGATGTTCTCCCTGGCCATCTACGACCGACTGACGCCCGGCGAGTTGGTGGCGGGGCAGGTGGTCGCGGGCACCGGGTCCATGTCGGCCAGTGGCACTGTCGGTCCGATCGGTGGTGTGGCCGAGAAACTGGCCGCCGCATCCCGGGACAAGGCGACCGTCTTCCTGCTGCCCCGCCAGAACTGCGTGGACGTCACCGCGGTGCCGCCCGGCATCCGGCTGGTGCCGGTGACCGATTTGAAGGGTGCGGTGACCGCATTGCAGATGTTGTCCGATCCGACGCAAGCAGCGAACGTGGCGGGGTGCTCATGAGTGACGCATTGGTTGCCGCCCTGGTCGAGGTCGAGCGCCATGTGGGGCGGCTCGGCTGGGATCAACCGGCCCGACTGTTCGCGCTGGTGCGGACCGCCGACCTGATCGCCGCCGAGCCGCACCTGGCCGAGCAATTGCAGGCCGCCCCGCCGGATGGCTTCACCTCGGTGGAGCAGGACGAGTTCCACGCCGGTGCCGATCTGGCCGAAACCCTGGCAGGGCTGACCTGGCCGCCGGCGGTGGCCGGCTGCGCGCTGAGCGTGGAACGAGCCTTTCTGCCCGCCGGTGCCGATGCCGAACTGCCCGAGGATCCTGACCGTGCGGCTGCGCTGGTGGCCGAGCATCCCGACCGGGTCGATCTGCGGATCGTGGTGGGGGTTACCCGAGACGGTGTGCATCACGGCATCGCACGAATGCGCGGCGAGGGCGGCGAACTGTTGGGTGGCCAGGAGCTGGTGCCGGCGCTGGCTGAGGCCCTGGCGCATACATTTGAGTGACTGGCAGTTGAAAGACCGGCCGTGCTGTGACGAGGAGTGAAGAGTGAACGCGAAGGCGCCCGAGGTTCGACGTAACGCCCTGATCCCCAGTTTGCTGGTCCTGATCGGCCTGGTGATCGTCTGGGTGGTGTTCAGCGGGCTGTGGGCCGACAAGCTGTGGTTCGACTCGGTGAACTACCCGCAGGTGTTCGACACCCTGCTGACCACCAAGGTGATGCTGTTCTTCGCCTACTTCTCCTTCACCGCGGTCGTGCTCGGGCTGAACCTGTGGCTGGCCTTTCGGATGCGGCCCAAAGTGCGTCGTGGCGGTCAGAGCCAGTTGCTGGACCGCTACCGGGCGCTGCTGGAAAGCCGCGCCTGGTGGGTGATCGCGGTGCCGTCGGTGGTGCTGGGACTGATGGCGGCCGGCACCGGGGTGGGGGAGGCGTCGAAGTACCTGGCCTTCTTCAACCGGCAGCCGTTCGGCACCGTCGACCCCTACTTCGGCATGGACGTGAGCTTCTACGTCTTCGAATACCCGGTGTGGACCGAGCTGTTGTCGTTGGCGATGTCCACGGTGGTGTTCGCCCTGGTGGCCGTGGCCTTGGTGCACTTCGCCACCGGCGCGTTGCTGGTCGGGCAGCCGCGCGGATCCAGCGATGGACGCGCCCGGATGCACCTGTCGATCCTGGCCGGGATCGCACTGGTGATCTTCGGACTGGGCCAGTTGCTCAGCCGCTACGGTCTGCTCACCCAGCGCGGCTCGTTGCTCACCGGCATGCAGTACACCGAAGATCACGCCCAGGTGACCGCGAAGCTGGTGCTGGCGGTGATTGCGTTCATCGTCGCGGCGCTCTTCTTCGCCAACGGATTCTTGCGCCGTTTGGTGCTGCCGCTGTCGGGACTGGTGCTGCTGGTCGTGACCGGCATCATCATCGGCTTGATCTACCCGGCAGTGGTGCGCTCCTTCCAGGTGCTGCCCAACGAGCCGGACAAGGAGCGGCCCTACATCGCGGCCAACATCGCCGCCACCCGAACCGCGTTCGGTATCGCCGATACCGAGGTCAGCGACTATGACGCGGTGGTCCAGGTGAGCCCGGGTCAGTTGAAGAACGACGCCGCCGCGCTCCCGGGTATCCGGCTGATGGATCCGGCAGTCGTCGGCGACAGCTTCGACCAGTTGCAGCAGGTGCGCAGCTACTACTCCTTCGCCCCGCTGCTGGACGTCGACCGCTACCAGATCAAGGGCGTGGAGACCGATGTGGTGGTGGCGGCTCGCGAGATCGATCTGTCGAAGCTGCCTGACAAGAGTTGGAACAACCTGCATACCGTCTTCACCCATGGCTACGGACTGGTCGCCGCCTATGGCAACAAGCGCAGCAGTTCCGGTGATCCGGTCTGGATCGACGGCAACCTGCCGCCGTCCGGCGAACTGGGCAACTACGAGGGCCGGATCTACTTCGGTGAGAACACCAACACTTTCGCCGTGGTCGGAGACGCGAGCGGCCAGAAGCCCGTCGAACTCGACACTCCTGGTGGCGGCTCGGGCGGGAACGAGACCTACAACACCTATGCCGGCAGCGGGGGCGTCCCGATCGGCTCGCCGCTGAACCGCGCGATCTACGCCACCCAGTTCGGTGACATGAACTTGCTGCTGTCCGACCGGGTGAACTCGGCGTCGAAGATCCTGTATCAGCGCACCCCCAAGGAGCGGGTCGCCCAGGTGGCGCCGTGGCTGCAGCTGGACTCCAACATCTATCCGGCGGTGGTGGGTTCGCGGCTGGTGTGGATCGTGGACGGCTACACCATGTCGGCGAACTACCCCAACAGCCAGACCCAGTCGTTGCAGGAGGCCACCGCTGATTCGCAGTCGTCGCTGGGGGACACGCAGCCCGACGTTGCGGTGAATTACCTGCGCAACTCGGTCAAGGCCGTGGTGGATGCCAGCGATGGTTCGGTGACTCTGTACGCCTGGGACACCGATCCGATCCTGGCCACCTACATGAAGGCCTTCCCCGGAGTGGTGAAGCCCAAGGACGCGATCTCACCGGAACTGCTGGCACACCTGCGATACCCGACCGATCTGTTCAAGCTGCAGCGCCAAGTGCTGGCCCGCTACCACATGACCGATCCCAGCGCCTGGTATCAGCAGTCGGATCTGTGGCAGACACCCACCGATCCCTCGCGGACGAGCAGCACCAGCACCACCGCGCCGTCCGCTGGGCCGGCCGAGCCGCCGTACTACCTGTCCATCAAGTGGCCAGGCGACAAAGCGCCGGTGTTCAGCCAGACGGCCGTGTTCGTGCCGAAGTCTCGGTCGAACCTGGCCTCCTACTTCGCGGTGGTGTCGGAGGCCACGAGCCCCGACTACGGCAAGTTGCGAGTGCTGAGGATGTCGGGCACCCACCAGGTAGACGGCCCCGGGCAGACCTTCAACAACATGGTCAGTGACACCCGCTTCGCCGAGTTGCTGCGCAACTACACCAGTCAAGGCTCGGCCGATTCCCGCTTCGGGAACCTGCTGACCCTGCCGATGGGCAACGGGCTGCTGTATGTGATGCCGATCTACACGCTGCGCCAAAGCACCACGGGTGCCTATCCGTCGTTGCGGTTCGTGGCGGTGCGTTTCGGTTCATCGGTGGGCATCGGAGAGACTCTGCAGGCCGCGTTGGATTCGGCCTTCGCTGGTAACGCGGGTGCCTCGACCGGCGAGGGGGGCGGCGGCACCACGCCGACTCAGCCGACGCAACCGACGCAGCCGCCGACGGGCACGGATCCGTCGGGGGCGGCAGCCGACCTCGCGACCGCGCAGGCAGCGTTCAACGCGGCTGATGCGGCCCTGAAGAACGGCAACCTGGCCGAGTACCAAAAGCAGGTCGACGCGGCCAAGGCCGCCGTGCTCTCAGCGATGAAGAAGCTTGGTCGCTGAGTAGACCGTCGACGCCCAGCCTGCGTCGGCCAGCGGTTGATGCAGCGCGGCGGCGTCGCCGACCACCACGAGGGTGAGCGCGTCCGGCGGCAGTAGTTCGATCAGGGCGTCGGTGGCGGATGCCGCGGTGACGTGCGACAGTGCCACCATGTTGGCGTCGATGAATTCGGCGGTGATACCCGCGGCGACCAGGCCGGCCAGGTTCTGGGTGACGCCTTGGGCGGTGGCAAAACGCAGCGGTGCGCTGCCGGTGTGATAGCTGACCGCTTCAGCCACTTCGGCGTCGGTGATGGGACGCTGGCGAAGGTCGATCAACGCGGCGGCTTCGGTGATCGCGTCGACGACCACGTCGGTGCGGAACGATCCCTGGACGGCCAGGAGCCCTCCGGCGCGCATCGGCTGATTCACCAGGTGCACTCCGTAGGTGTAGCCGCGTTCCTCGCGCAGAACCTTGTTCAGGCGGCTCAGGAAGGCGCCCCCGACGGCGTGCCCGGCGACCTGCAGGTCGGCCCAGCGGGCATCGGTGCGGTCGATACCGAAAGCACCCAGCCGGACGTCGGCTGCCACCGCGCCCGGGCGGTCGACCAACCAGTGATGGATCCGTCGCCGCGTCGGCGACTGGTGGGTGGGCTCCGCGGCGGTGCGGACGTCCCAGGCGCCGAACGCGGCCTCGACGTGGCTCAGCACTCCGGGCTCGAGGTCGCCGGAGATGATCAACGTGGCACCGTCGGGCCGATAGGTGCGCTGGTGGTAGTCGACCACCGCTGCCGGGGTGATCGCAGAGATCGTGCTGGGAGTGCCGCCGGCGAACCGAGACGCTCGGTAGCGGGGGCGAATGGAGGCGGTGCGGAATGCCTGCTGGGCGATGCGAGCCGAACTGGCCAGGGTCTGCTCGATCTCGGCCAGGCGCAGCTCGCAGTGCCGTTCGGCCTGGTCGGCGGCCAGTTCGGGGGTGATGACGGCCTCGGCAAGGAGGCGTAGCGCCTCGCCGAGTCGCGCGGTGGGGACATCCACGAATAGCTGGCTGGCCGAGTATCCGACTGAGCCTTCCAGGCTGGCGCCGATCGCCTCCAGTGCCTCGGCGAAGCTGGCGCCGGGGTGCGCCAGCGTCCCTTCGTCCAGGCAGCGCTGGGTGATGGTCGCGACGCCTTCGAGGTGTTCGGGCTCCCCGCTGAGCGGGGTGTCGAGCGAAAGGCAGATGGAGGCCACATGTTGGCCCGGGCGGGCGCTGAGCAGTACTTGCAGGCCGTTGTCGAGCCACGACTGAGCGGGGTGCCCGAAGCGCCAGTGCGGTGGGGGAGAGACCTCGGGGCGGCGGTCGGAACGCTTCATCGGGAGGCCTCCACGCGGTAGATCAGTTCGGCGCGATGCTCGGGGCGCAGCAGAGTGGCTGCGGCGTCTCGCACCTGGGCTGCGGTGATGGACGTGAGTTCGACCAAGCGCCGGTTGACCCGTCCCGGGTCGTCATGGAGGACGGTGAAGGCGCTGATCAGGTCGGCGCGGGTGTCCAGCCGTGCCAGATCCATCAGCCATTCCCGCCCGAATTGCGCCTTGATCCGGTTGAGCTCGTCTTCGGTGGGGCCGTCGGTGGCCAGCCGCTCCACCTGCTCCAGGGTTGCCTGGACGCCTTCGGCGACGCCCCGATCGGGCAGGCCGCGCAGTTGGATCAGGCCGATCGAGTTGCCACCGATCAGCGGCAATGGATGGGCTCCGGCGAATGCCAGCAGGCGCCGCTCCCGCACCAGGAGCTGATGCAGTCGAGAGCTCTGCCCGCCACCGAGAATGCCGAGGGCAAGATCGGCGGCATCGAAGTCGACAGTGTCGCGCACCGGCAGCCGCCAGGCCAGGTAGGCCGCCTCGGCCGGCACTCGCCCGCTGAGCTCGGCCGCCGGGATGCCCTCCATGGGCGCCAGCCCACCGGGGACAGGACGCTGGCGACGCGCCCCACCGCGGAGTTGGCCGAAGGCGCGTTCCGCCTTGCGGAAGGCCTCTTTGACGGTGAAATCGCCGACCAGGGTGAGCACCGCGTTCTCGGGGCGGTAGTGGGTGCGAAAGAAATCGGCGGCCGCCTCGACTGAGGCTCCGGCCAGATCCTCCATGGTGCCGATGGTGGTGTGGCCGTAGTGGTGGTCGGCGCCGAAGACCAGCTCAACGAGGGTGGCCATCGCGTCGCCGTAGGGCACGTTGTCGTAGCGCTGGCGCTTCTCCTCCTTGACCACCTCGCGCTGGGTATCCACCGATTCGATGGTCAGGTGGTCGGCCAGCGAGCCGAGACGATCGGCCTCCAGCCACAACGCCAGGTCGAGTGCCCCGATCGGCAGGGTCTCGAAGTAGTTCGTCCGATCGAACCAGGTGGTGGCGTTCACCGATCCGCCCAGATTCTGCAGGAGTTGGAGGTGTTCGCCGCTGGCCACCCGGGCCGAGCCGGAGAACATCAGGTGTTCGAACAGGTGCGCCCAGCCGTACTGGCCAGGGAGTTCGTCTCGTGAGCCGACGTCGTACCACAGGTTGACCGCTGCGACCGGGACGCTGCGATCCGGGCTGACCAGCACCCGCAGCCCATTGCTCAGGAACTCCTGGTGGAGCGGATAGTTGACGACATCGGCAGACACCATCCCATCACATCACACCGGCCCGCCCCTGATGCGTCGTTGAACCAGGTCCGGGCCGGATTGCTCGCCTTTGGTGCGGCACCACCGCGGGCGAACATAGGGAGGGGTGTCTTCAGTTGGTGGGTCAATCCTCACCGGTGTCCGCCGCCGCTGGAAATGCGCAATCTTTCACCGGGCGCGTTATTACCTAGCGCCGTGCGTCGCGCTGGCCCGGCGGCCACCTAGCATGTGTGGAGTACCAGCGAGCAAGGAGATGCCCATGATTGTGATGACCCCGGTGACCCCTGACGGCGACACCGATCCGCGGTTCGGACGCGCCCCGCGAGTGGCGGTGGCTGAGGTCGTCGACGGCCAGGTCACCTCCTGGGCCGAGCATCAGGTGAACTGGGACGTCCTGCACGACGAGGGCACCCA
>JAJTBJ010000134.1 GCA_021286985.1 Propionibacteriales bacterium
CGGCGCGCGTGGATATAGCGCGGAATGGTCATCCCGCCGCCGCCGACGTGCACGACCCGCAGCGGGCCCGAGCGCGGCTGGTCCAGCACACTGACATCGAGAATCTCGGCGATCCGCTGGACGTACTCGAACTCCAGGCGCAGGGGGTCGTTCGGGTCGACGAACGACTGCTCGGTGTCACCACTGACGACCAGGTAACAACCGGGTTCGTCCGGGGCAGGCACGATCTTGCTCATGGGGGTCACTTCCAGTCGGGTGCCGATCGGCGGGGCTGGCGGACGCGAGCCTAGTGGGTGTGGCGCGGATTGCGGCGACACGACCGACCGTACACACCGGGACCGTCCACCATTCTTTGGCCCGTTCAGTTGCGCCCCCACCCCTACGCCCGCTATAAATCCGCTATTGCTACGTGATTGCATTAAGAGGGGATCCTGCATGCACGTGCCCGACGGCTATCTATCACCGGAGACCTGCGCGGTAGGCCTCGCCATCGCCATTCCCGCCATCGCGGTCGCCTCGCGGCAGGTGATGCGTCAGGTGAAGGGACGCGCGGTGCCCAAGCTGGCCATGCTGTCGGCCTTCAGCTTCTTGATCATGATGTTCAACCTGCCGATCCCGGACGGCACCACCGCCCACGCGGTGGGATCTGCCCTGATCGCGATCGTGATGGGCCCCGCAGCGGCAGTGATCGCCACCGCCGTCGCACTGCTCTTTCAGGCGCTGATCTTCGGTGACGGCGGAGTCCTGGCCTACGGCGTGAACGTGGTCAACATGGCCATCATCATGCCGCTGGTCGCCACTGTCGTGAACCGGTGGATCGCCGGACGCTCCGAGCCCGGCTCGGTACGTCGCGTTGCGGCAGCAGCGGTAGCCGGCTACACCTCCATCTTGGCTGCATCGGTGGCAGTAGGCGTCGAGTTGGGCATCCAACCGGCCTTGTTCCACACCGCTGACGGCACCGCCCTATACAACCCCTATGGCTTGGCCGCCACCTTGCCGGCGATGCTGTTCGCCCACCTGTTGATCGCCGGGCCGGCCGAAGCGATCATCACCAGCGCCGGCTACAGCTTCCTTGCTCGCACCGGGCAACTCGACGAGGCCGCTCCCGCCAGCCACAAGCTGCGCAGCAACCCCGGATTGGTCTCCCTCGGCGTCTTGGCCGTCCTCGCCCTGCTCACTCCGCTGGGCCTGATCGCCCAAGGCACCGCCTTCGGTGAGTGGGGGCCCGAAGAACTCGTCGACCAGCTGGGAGCGATTCCCGCCGGGCTGGCGCAATGGTCGTCGGTCTGGACCCATTCGATCTTGCCTGACTACGGCTTCACCAGTGGCGAAGCACCGCTCGCCGCCTACTGGATCTCCGCCCTGATCGGCTCACTGATTGTCGCCGGATTCACCTACGGCGCCCTGTGGCTGGCGAACCGTCGCCAATCGGTCGGCGCGTCGGCGTGACCGCTGCCCTTCCGGATTGGCTGGCCACGCCGGCCACTCCGGCCACCAGCTCGCCACGACGACCACACCGCTTCCTCCGCCGCACCATCAACCAACTCGAACGCCTGCTGGCGACTCTCAGCGAGCCGCCGACCCGGTTCACCGAGGTCGACCCGCGGGTGAAGTTGGTGACCGCGCTGGCGGTGCTGGTGGTGCTGGCCCTGATGCAGGATCCACTGCTGCTCACCGTGGCCGGGCTGCTGGCGTGTACCGGCACCGTCGCTGCCGGGGCCGGACGGGCACTGGTCGGCATCGCCGGTCCGATCGTGGCGATGACGGCGATCGTGCTGCTGCCGGCCACCACCTCGATAGTGCGCCCAGGGACGATCGTGCTGCCGCTCGGCGACTGGGCTGGCCAACCCGTGGGTCTGACCAGTGTCGGCATCACCGGTGCATGGCTCGTGCTGACCCGCCTCATCGCCAGCCTGGCGGTGGTCGTGCTGCTGACCCGCACCACGTCCTGGCTGCGCCTGACCGCGGCGCTGCGCGCCATCGGCGCCCCGGCGGCGTTCGTCCTGATCGCGACCATGGCCCACCGCTATTTGTGGGTGCTGGGCCGCGGCGTGGTGGACCTGTTGCTGGCACGTCGGGCGCGCAGCATCGGGGGTGCGACCGGGCGCGAGGATCGCGCTTTCGTCGGTGGCAGCGTCGGTGCGTTGTACGTCCGCTCCAATGAGTTGGCCGACCAGGTGCATCAGGCGATGGTGGCTCGCGGCTTCACCGGACGGCTGGCCGACCCGACCCCCCGCCGGATCCGTTGGGTCGACCTGGCGATCGGCGGCGCGATCATCGTGGCCGCCCTCGGCCTGCTGTGGGGAGACATCGGTGTCCGCTGAGCCGCTGCTGTCCGGTCGGGCACTGCACTTTCGCTATCTCGACCGCTACGTCGCTCTCGACGGGGTGAGCCTGGACGTGCACGACGGCGAGTTCCTGGTGCTGCTCGGCGCCAACGGCTCGGGCAAGTCCACCCTGTTGAAGATGCTGGACGGCCTGGCGTTTCCCTCGACAGGTGAGCTCACCGCGTTTGGTGAGCCGATCACCGAGCACGCTCTCAGCGATCCGGCGGCCAACGCCCGCTTCCGCAGCCGGGTGGGGCTCGTGTTCCAGAATTCGGAGGCCCAGCTGTTCTCGGCCACGGTGCGCGAGGACCTGGCCTTCGGCTGCCGCCAACTCGGGCTGGACGCCGCGGCGACCGCCGAACGCATTGACCAGATCGCCGCGATGCTGCAGATCGAGTCGCTGCTCGACCGGGCGCCGGTACACCTTTCGGGAGGGCAGCAGCGCCGGGTCGCTCTGGGGTCGGTGCTGGTGATGAGTCCGCAGGTGCTGCTGTTCGACGAGCCGACCGCCGGGCTCGACCCGCGCACCACCTCTTGGCTGGCCGAGTTGATGGGCACCCTGCACCGCGCGGGGCGCACCATGGTGGTGGCCACTCACGATCTGGAGCTCACCGCCAAGCTGGCCACCCGCTGCATCGTGCTCAACGAGCATCACCAGGTGGCCGCGGTCGGCGGTCCTGCCGAAGTTCTGGCCGATCACGCGCTGCTGGCCGAGGTGAACCTGATCGCCGCCCCCTGACGGCTGGAACGTCCTGGCTATGCTCGACGCATACAGGCAGGAGAGTTCACCATGATGTGGATGGCCCCGATCATCGCGTTCGTGATGATGCTGTCGTCGGCCGCGATCGCAGTGGTCGTCGGGGTCAGAGCTGCCAAACGAAAGCAACTCAGCGCGGCTCCGCGGCCGCAACTGGCCGCCCGTGTCGCCGCCGAGCTCGACGTCCTGGATCAACGCTTCGCCGCCGGCCAACTCAGCCCGGCCGATTACGCGGCGGAGCGCAACAGATTGCTCGGCCTCCCCCCGCCCGAACAACGCTGACACCGCGACTGCATCAGTTAGGATGCAGTCATGCGCACCACTGTCGATCTGCCCCCGGCTGTCCACCGCCGGGCCCGTGAACTGGCTGCCCAGCGCGGCGTCTCGCTCTCTGCCGTGCTCGCCGACCTCACCGTCCGCGGCCTGGCCCAACTCGATGCGCCGGTGAAGCTGACCACCGACGCTCTCACCGGTTTCCCGATCCTCACCCTGGGCCGCAAGGTCACTGCCGCCCAGGCCGTCACCGGAATGAGTCAGAAGTGACCGTGCTCCTCGACGGCCCGGTGCTGGCGGCACTGGTGATCGCCGAACACGAGCATCACGACCGGGTCGGACGCTGGTTGGCCGACCAGCCCGATTTCGCCGTCTGCCCGATCACCGAGGCAGCACTCTTGCGATTCCTGCTGCGGCTGGGCGAGAGCCCGTCCACCGCGCTGGCCGTGCTCGACGGGATCCGCCAGCACCCTCGCTGCCGCTTCTGGTCGGCCGACCTCTCCCACGCCGAACTGCTCGCTGACCAGCTCGGCGCCGCCGACGATCTCAGCGGCGCCTACCTGGACGCGCTCGCCGCCGCCCATGGCGGGGAACTGGCGACCCTGGAGACGATCGTCGGTTAGCTAGGCTCGCCGGTATGAGCGAGGACTACCGCGACATCAATCGAGCCAACTGGGATTCGCGCGCCCCGATTCACGCCCGCAACTACGGCAGCGAACGACTCCTTGCCGATCCGGACGCCCTCTCCGACACCGTGCGCTTCGACCTGCCCCGACTGGGCCGCCTCGATGGACTGGACGTGGTGCACCTGCAGTGCCACATCGGCACCGACACCCTCAGCCTGGCGCGGCTGGGCGCGGCCAGCGTCACTGGGGTCGACCTGTCGCCGGTGTCGCTGGCCGAGGCGCGCCGCCTGGCTGAGGCCGCGGCGACCGCCATCGACTACGTCGAGGCCGACGTCTACTCCGCCCCCGCCGCGCTGGGCCGTCAGTTCGATCTGGTCTACACCGGCATCGGTGCGATCTGCTGGTTGCCGAGCATTCAGCGCTGGGCCCAGACGGTGGCGGCGTTGCTGCGTCCGGGTGGACGGCTGTTCATTCGTGACGGCCACCCGGTGCTGAACTCGCTACTCCTGGTCGAGCTGGGGCCGGATCCCATCGATCGCGACCAGCAGCCGAAGATCAGCGCCGGCGGCGAGTTGGCGGTCGCGGTGGAGTTGCCGTACTTCGAACAGACCCATTGGACCGAGTGGCACGACGCCAGCACCTATGCCGGCCAGGACCCGGTCGGCTCACCGCGCAGCGTGGAATGGAATCACGGCCTGGGCGAGATCGTCACCGCGGTGATGGACGCCGGCCTGCAGCTGACCGGCCTGACCGAGCACGACAGCGTCCCGTGGGAACCGTTCCCGGGCCTGATGGTCGAGGACGAAGCGACCGGCGAATGGCGGCTGCGCGATCGTCCCGAACGTCTGGCGGCCAGCTTCACGCTGACGGCGGTCAAGCCCGCCTAACGATCGCCCGCCTTGGCGAGGTCGGCCTCGAAGCACGCGGTGGCCATGGTGGTGACGAGCGCCGTCACGCCACGTACAGCCCGGTTTGATCGGGCATGACCTCGAAGCGGACGGTGTCGCCATCGTTGAGTTCCCCAGACAGCATCCGCCGAGCGAGCTGATCCTCGATCGTGGTCTGCACCAGGCGCTTCAGCGGCCGGGCGCCGTAGACCGGATCGAAGCCGGTCAACGCCAGCCAGTCCTTCGCGGCCTGGGTCGCATCGATGACGATTCGGCGGTCGGCCAGCCGGGCGTTCAGCCGCTGGAGCTGAATGTCGACGATCCGTGACAGGTCCTCGGTGGTCAGCGGATCGAACATGACGATCTCGTCCAGCCGGTTCAAGAACTCCGGCTTGAAAGCCTGCCGGACCACGTTCATCACCGCCTGGCTCTTGGTGTCGGCGTTCAGCGTCTGGTCGGCCATGAACTGCGAACCGAGGTTCGAGGTCAGGATCAAGATGGTGTTGCGGAAGTCGACCACCCGGCCCTGGCCGTCGGTGAGGCGGCCGTCGTCCAGCACCTGCAGCAGGATGTTGAAGACGTCGGCATGGGCCTTCTCGACCTCGTCCAGCAGCACCACCGAGTACGGACGTCGACGCACCGCTTCGGTGAGCTGGCCACCTTCCTCGTAGCCGATGTAGCCGGGCGGGGCGCCGACCAGGCGCGAGACGGTGTGCTTCTCGCCGTACTCGCTCATGTCGATGCGCACCATGGCGCGCTCGTCGTCGAAGAGGAAGTCGGCCAGCGACTTGGCCAACTCGGTCTTGCCCACACCCGTGGGCCCCAGGAACAGGAACGAGCCCGTCGGCCGGTTCGGGTCGGAGATGCCGGCCCGCGAACGCCGGACGGCATCAGCCACCGCTCGGACGGCCGCCCGCTGACCGATCAGCCGCTCGCCGAGGCGGTCCTCCATGGTGAGCAGCTTCTCGCTCTCGCCGGCCAGCATCTTCCCGACCGGAATCCCGGTCCACGCCGAGACCACCTCGGCGATGTCGGTGGCCGAGACCTCCTCGCTGACCATCGGCGCCACCTGCACCTCGGCCTGTGACGCCCGAGCGAGTTCGGCCTCCAGGGTGGGGATCTCGCCGTAGAGAATCTCCGACGCCTTGGTCAGGTCGCCTTCGCGTTGGGCACGTTCGGCGTCGATCCGCAGCGCGTCGATCTTCTCGGCGATCTCGCCGACCCGGTTGAGGCCGGACTTCTCCGCCTCCCACCGGGCCTCCAGACTGCGGAGCTCCTCCTTGGCGTCGGCCAGCTCGGCGGTCAGTCGGGCGTAGCGCTCCTGGGAGCCGGCGTCGGACTCCTTCTCCAGCGCGAACGCCTGCATCGTCATCTTGTCGATGTCGCGGCGCAGCATGTCGATCTCCTCCGGCGAGGAGTCGATCTCCATCCGCAGCCGGGACGCCGCCTCGTCGATCAGGTCGATGGCCTTGTCCGGCAGCTGTCGGCTGGTGATGTAGCGATTCGACAGCGAGGCCGCCGCGACCAGCGCCGCGTCGGTGATTCGCACCTTGTGGTGCGCCTCGTAGCGCTGCCGCAGGCCGCGCAGAATGGCGATGGTGTCCTCGACACTGGGCTCGCCGACGAAGACCTGCTGGAAGCGGCGCTCCAGGGCCGGATCCTTCTCGATCCGCTCGCGGTATTCGTCCAGGGTGGTGGCGCCGATCATCCGCAGCTCGCCGCGGGCCAGCATCGGCTTGAGCATGTTGCCGGCGTCCATGCTCGAATCACCGGACGCGCCGGCGCCGACGACGGTGTGCAGCTCGTCGATGAAGGTGATGATGTGGCCTTCGGCGTCACGAATCTCGTTGAGGACGGCCTTCAACCGCTCCTCGAACTCGCCGCGATACTTCGCCCCAGCCACCATGCTCGCCAAGTCGAGGGAGACCACGCGGCGCCCCTTCAGCGAGTCGGGGACGTCGCCGGCGATCACCCGCTGGGCGAGGCCTTCAACCACGGCCGTCTTGCCGACGCCGGGCTCGCCGATCAGCACCGGGTTGTTCTTGGTGCGCCGCGCCAGCACTTGGACGACCCGGCGGATCTCGGCGTCACGTCCGATCACCGGGTCGAGCTTGCCGTCACGGGCCTTTGCGGTCAGGTCGACCGAATACTTGTCCAGCGCCGACTCGGTGCCCTCGTCCTCGGCGGACGAGACGCGCTGGTCACCAAGGGCGGTGT
>JAJTBJ010000135.1 GCA_021286985.1 Propionibacteriales bacterium
GTGTCTGCCGAGGTGAGACCTGTTTCGCCCCGTCCAGCGATCTCAAGGAGTTGCGGACGGCTTTGTCGAGTCGGGTGGGGGCGGGAGTGCCGACCACGTCGGCGCCGGCGCCGCGCTGTCACGACGACGACGATCACTGAGCGGTCGTCGACGTCGCGTCGGACTGCTCGATGGGGGTCAGGCGAAGATGGCCACGCTGATGGCGGCGAAGTGGCAGGCGGCGGCGATCACGGTGAACGCGTGGAAGATCTCGTGGAATCCGAACCAGGCCGGTGACGGGTTGGGCCACTTGCGGGCGTAGACGACCGCTCCCAGGCTGTAGGCCACTCCGCCGAGAAGGATCAGGATCACCACGGCCGGGCCGCCGAGGGTCCAGAACTGTGGCAGCCAGCCCACGCCGGCCCAGCCCATGCCCAGATAGCAGGCCACGTTGAGCCAGCGCGGCGCGGTCGGCCAGGCGATTTGGACGGCCATGCCGGCCACGGCGATCGACCAGATCACCACCAGCATGATGGTCGGGTCAGGCAGCAGGGCGAGGGCGATCGGGGTGTAGGTGGCGGCGATGAAGGCGAAGATGTTGGCGTGGTCCCACCGGCGGAACACCGCTTTGGCGCGGGGGCTCCAGTCGACCAGATGGTAGGCGGCGCTGGTGCCGAAGAGGAGCACCGAGCCGGCCAGCCAGACGGCGGCGCCGACCTTGCTGGGCACGGTGGGGGACAGCACGATCAGCAGGATGCCGCCGACGATCACCAGCGGGGTGCTGCCCAGGTGGAACCAGCCGCG
This sequence comes from Propionibacteriales bacterium, assembly GCA_021286985.1. Taxonomy (GTDB): domain Bacteria; phylum Actinomycetota; class Actinomycetes; order Propionibacteriales; family Propionibacteriaceae; genus Propionicimonas. Next base: position 784 of record JAJTBJ010000135.1, read on the forward strand.
CAGTCGCGGCTTGCTCTCAGCGATGGTGGCGTCCAGCTGGGTCATCGTCATCTCGTTCCTTACCTACGGTTGCGTAACTTACTCTAGCGTAGGTTTCGGTCTCCGCAAGCATCTGCGACGTCGAGCGAGGCACTCTGCCGTCACGGCCGGTCCTGCTGGGGTGGGAGCGGTAGGGTTTCGGCATGGCAATCGAGGGGTGGGCCAGAGGATTGGCCGACCGGGTGCAGTCCTGGGATTTGCTGTACCGCTATTACGAGCGGCGCCTGCTGTCCAACCTCGATCCGTCGGCACTACCGCGACACGTGGCCGTCCTGGCTGACGGCAATCGTCGCTGGGCGCGCACCAACGCACCGGGACGTCCATTGGTGGTGGGCTACCAGGCCGGTGCCGACAAACTGATGGAGTTCGTGGGCTGGTGCTCCCAGCTGGGCATTCCGCTGGTGACCTTGTGGGTGCTGTCCACCGACAACCTGCGACGCTCGGAGGAAGCCGAGATCGCCCCCTTGCTGGAGGTGATCCGCGGGCTGGTGGCCGAACTGGCCGTCGCCAACGACTACCGGGTGCAGGTGGTCGGCGATCTGAACCTGCTACCGAAGAACATCGCCGCCAGCCTGCGCGAGGCCGAGCAGGCCACCGCCGCGAACACCGGGTGTCACGTGAACGTGGCCATCGCCTACGGCGGACGCCACGAGCTGCGCGACGCGGTGCGATCGCTGCTGGCCAGTGAAGCCGCCAAGGGCACCGACTTGGAACAGCTGGCCGACAGCCTCGAAATCGACGACATCTCCGAACACCTGTACACCGCCGGGCAGCCCGATCCCGATCTGATCATTCGCACCAGCGGCGAGCAGCGGCTTTCCGGCTTCCTGATCTGGCAATCGGCGCACAGCGAGTTCTACTTCTGTGAGGCCTTGTGGCCGGATTTCCGCAAGATCGACTTCGTCCGTGCCTTGCGGTCCTACGCCCAACGTGAACGGCGCTTCGGCCGCTGAACTCCGCGGCGGCTACTTCACCTTGTGGCTGCTGGACGTAGCGCTGGCGGAGACGTAGCCGGCCAGGCTCACGGTCACCTTCACGCTGATCTTCTTGTGGCGATCCGAACGGGTGAGCTTGTAGGTCGACTTGGTGGCGTGAGAGATCTTCTTCCCGCTGCGATACCACTGGTACTTGTAGCTCGTCGGCACCGGAGACCAACTACCCTTCGTGGCCTTCACCTTCCTGCCCACCTTGAATGTCCCGGTGGCCTTGGGTGAGGACACCTTGGTGAGGCTCCCGGAGGCGATCACGGCGCTGACGGACTTGGTCACCGTTTGCGAATCCAGGGTGGCGATCACGGTCAGCGACAAGGTCTTGCCGGCGTCGGCGGCGGACGGGGTGTAGCTGGCCGCCGTTGACATCACGGCGCCACTGACCGTCCAGCTGTAGGCCAAGGCCGCCTCGGAGGGGCTGGCGGTGGTCTGCGCCGCGATGGTGGCACCGACCACCGGGGCCCGGCTGAAGGTGACATCGGCCAAGGCGAGGGTGGCCGGGGTGGGTGTGGGGGTCGGTGTGGGGGTCGAACCCGAGGCCGCGGCGACCGCGGCTGCCGCATTGACGATGCCGGCGCCGCAGGCATCAGCCGTGCAGCTGACCGGAGCAATCGCCGTGCTGGTGAGGATGTCGGTGATGGCGGACACGCTCAAGCCGGGCTCGGCAGCGGCCACCAGCGCGGCTACTCCGGCAACGTGCGGAGCGGCCATCGAGGTACCGATCATGCCGGTGTAGGTGGGGCTTCCCGCCGTGGTCGAGCCATCGTTCCAGGTCGACCAGATCCAGTGACGGTAGTCGGAGTCGCTGCCCGTGGTCGCCGACCCACCCGGGGCCGACACCGTCGCCGGGACCGACGAGGTGCCGTAGTTGCTGTACCAGGCGCGGGTGCCGTCGTGGCCGGTGGCAACGACCCGGACGACGTGGTTGCAGTTGGCGGGGAAGAAGCTGCTGATCGCCGAAGTTTCGTTGCCGGCGGCCACCACCACGACCGTGCCGGCATCCACGGCGGCATCGATGGCGGTCTGCACGTCGGTGGGGCAACTCCCGCCGCCTCCGAGAGAGAGGTTCAAGACCTTCGCCGGCGTCGGGTTGTCAGGCACCCCGATCACCGACAGGCCAGCACCCCAGGTGATGGCGGCGGCCACGTCGTAGTCGCTGCCACCGGCGCTGCCGAGCACTCGAATCGGCTGCACCTTCGCGCTGGGAGCCACCCCGGCGATGCCGGTGCTGTTGCCCTTGATCGCCGCGATGGTGCCGGACACGTGGGTGCCGTGCCACGACGAACTTTCGGTGTCGGTGTAGTCACCTTCGTCGGTGGGGTCGCCGTCCCACCCGTCACCGTCACCGGCGCTGGACGAACTGCTGATGAAGTCGTAGCCGGCCACCACATTGCCGCCGACGATGGACGAACTCGACCCGGTCAGGTCGGGATGGGCGGTGATGCCGGTGTCGATCACGCCGACCACGACGCCCGAACCCGTCGATGTCGGCCAGGCGTCCTCGGCCTGCACCCCGTAGGTGCTCTCGGTGCCGTTGTTGATGTCCCACAAGTAGGGATACCAGGTGTCGTTGGTGGAGGTCGGGTGAACCGTGCGGGACGGCTCTGCGGCGACCACCCCGTCGGCATCGTCAGCGGCGGCGCCGATCGCCTTCGCCTCGGTGGCGTCGGCGGACACGGTCACCGCGACGGTGGTGTCGGTGATCGGGACGACCTTGCTGACGTCGCCACCGGCCTCGGTGATCGCGTCAGTGGCGGCCTGGGCCGGATCGGGCTCGGCGGCCTCGACTGTGACGACGATGGTGGTCTGGTCGCTGTCGGCATGCGCCAGTGGCGCGGGTAGACCGAAAATCAGTAACCCGGCGGCCACAATCGTGGCGGTCCACCGGTGGGGGCGCATGGCGGTGTCCCTTCTTTCGTCAGTCATCGTCTCACTCCTTGTCAGGGAGGGGTGGGCCGGGAGTGAGGAAAGCCTCAGTCGTCCTGATGAACACCAGATGTCGCTCCGCGTGTCGTGACTGAACCACTCCGCGGCGCGCTTAGGCTCGAACCACGATCCGGTGCCTCGCCGGGTCGTCGAGAGGTACCCGATGCGTCGTCCTGCTCGAACGAGCGAGACCCGCGGGCCTGCGCCCAGGCCCTGCCCCTCCGGCTGAAACTGCAAGTGAGCCGGACGCGGGCGAACGTGCGGCTCGGACAAGGATCGACATGCCGCGCACCTCTACCCGGACCGTGTTTGCCGGGACCCGCGATTCCGCAGTGGCATTGAAGACCTACGTGATCGACACCTCGGTGTTGCTCAGCGATCCCCACGCGCTGCGCAAGTTCGCCGAGCATTCCGTGGTCGTGCCGGTGGTGGTCATCACCGAGTTGGAAGCCAAACGTCACCATCCCGAACTGGGCTACTTCGCCCGGACGGCGCTGCGTTTCCTGGACGACCTGCGGGTCACCTACGGACGTCTGGACGCGCCGATTCCGGTGAACGAGACCGAGGGGACGCTGCGGGTGGAACTCAACCACACCGACCCTGAGGTGCTGCCGCCGGGGTTCCGGTTGGGCGACAACGACTCCCGGATACTGGCGGTCGCGCTGAACTACCGTGCCGAGGGTGCCGACGTCGTGGTGGTCAGCAAGGATCTGCCGATGCGGGTGAAGGCCTCTGCGGTGGGGCTGGCGGCGGAGGAGTACCGCAACGAGCTCACTCCCGACTCCGGTTGGACCGGCATGGTCGAACTCGACGTTGCCGACGCCAGCATCGAGACGCTGTACGGCGAGGGGACCGCGACCGTCCCCGAGGCCCTCGACCTGCCCTGCCACACCGGTGTGGTGATGCACGGCAGCGGCTCGTCCGCCCTGGGCCGGGTGCTTCCCGATGGCGCGGTGAAGCTGGTCAAAGATCGTGAGGCCTTCGGCATTCACGGACGTTCGGCTGAGCAGCGCATCGCTCTCGACCTGCTGCTGGATCCCGAGGTGGGCATCATCTCGATGGGTGGCCGGGCCGGCACGGGCAAGTCGGCACTGGCGCTGTGCGCCGGGCTGGAGGCGGTGCTGGAGCGCCGGCAGTTCTCGAAGGTGATCGTGTTCCGTCCGTTGTACGCCGTCGGCGGCCAGGAGCTTGGCTACCTGCCGGGCAGCGAGAACGAGAAGATGAGCCCCTGGGGCCAGGCGGTCTTCGACACCTTGAGCTCGGTGACCAGCAAGAACGTGATCGATGAAGTCATCGCCCAGGAACTGCTCGAAGTGCTGCCGCTGACCCACATTCGCGGACGCTCCTTGCACGACGCCTTCGTGATCGTGGACGAGGCGCAGTCGTTGGAGCGCAACGTGCTGCTCACGGTGCTCTCGCGGATCGGCCAGAACTCCCGGGTGGTGCTCACCCATGACGTCGCCCAGCGCGACAACCTGCGGGTCGGTCGCCACGACGGCATCGTCGCGGTGGTGGAACGGTTGAAGGGCAACCCGCTGTTCGCCCACGTGACCTTGACTCGCTCGGAGCGTTCACCGATCGCCGCCCTGGTCACCGAGATGCTGGAGGACGTCGGCGTCTGAACTTCCCTCTCGCTGGTTGAGCAGCGAGCGTGGCGAGGCCTCTCCGACAGGCGTGGGGTGGTTTCGACCCGGCCGCTTCGCGGCCTGCTCAACCAGCGGTGTGGGGGTTCAGCCCAAAGTGACATCTGGACGTCATCGCCGGTTCACCTGAACGACGGCGTAGGCGTCAATTGCCGTCCCTACCCTCCGAGTTGCCGACCCGAACCGGATTCACCGGAATCGATCGGCCACTATCGAAGGGGAATGACATGCAGATGCTGTCCACCATTGGGCGGCGGGTGATCGCGGGAGTTGCGATCACCGTCACCTCGGCGCTGGCCATGACCGCCTGCGCGGGCACGCCGGCGGCGGGGCCGTCGAGCGCCGGCGGCAACAAGGCCGCGACCGCCACCAGCCTGGCCGACTTCGGCACCAAGGCCGAGCTGGAAGCGGCCGCCAAGGCCGAAGGGGCGCTCAACGTGATCGCGCTCCCGCGCGACTGGGCCAACTACGGCGAGATCTTGGACCTGTTCGCCAAGACCTATCCGGAGATCAAGATCAACGAGCAGTCGCCGGATGCGTCCAGCGCGGAGGAGATCCAGGCGGCCAAGACCAACGCCGGGCTCGACACCGCTCCTGACGTCTTCGACCTCGGGCTGACCGTGACCCGGCAGAACACCGCGATGTTCGCGCCCTACAAGGTGGCCGCCTGGGACCAGATCCCGGCCAACCTGAAGGACGAGACCGGCCTTTATGCCGGCGATTACGGCGGCTACATGTCGATCGGCTACGACTCGGCCAAGTACCCGGCGCCGACCAGCCTGAACGATCTGCTGGATGCCAAGTACAAGGGCGCGGTCGCGCTCAACGGTGATCCGACCCAGGCCGGTGCTGCCTTCGCAGCGGTCGGCCTGGCCACCGTCCAGAGCGGCGGCACCCTGGACGACTTCACCCCCGGCATCGACTTCTTCGGCAAGCTGAAGTCGGCCGGCAACCTGCTCAAGGTGGACGTCACCAGCGCCACCGTGAAGAGTGGCGAGACCCCGGTGGTCTTCGATTGGGACTACCTGAACGCCGCCCACACCAAGGAGAAGTCGAGCTGGAAGGTCACCATCCTTCCGGGCACCGGCTACGCCGCCTACTACAACCAGGCGATCAACAAGGACGCCGCTCACCCGGCTGCTGCCCGGCTGTGGGAGGAGTTCCTGTACTCCGACCAGGTGCAGAACCTGTGGCTGAAGGGCGGGGCTCGTCCGGTGCGGATGGAGGCCATGACCACGGCCGGCACCATCGACAAGGCCCTGGCCGCGGCGTTGCCGACGGCGCCGGAGAAGTCGGTGGTTCCCACCGCCGCCCAGAGTGATGCCGCCGGCAAGCTGCTCGGCGACAAGTGGGCCGCGGCCGTTCAGTGAGTGCAGTGGCTCAGGTCTCTGGCCTGACTCAAAGCGCCGGGGTGGAGCAGATCGCTCCGCCCCGGCGTGCGCCGCGTCGGTCGACGTCCCTGGCGTGGGTGGGGCTGGTGCCGTTCGGGTTGTACCTGGTGGTCTTCCTCGCCCTGCCCACGATCTTGGCGGTGGCCTCCGGAGTTGTCGTGGACGGACGCCTGCAGTTGGCCAACGTGGCCGCGTTGGGCGATCCGGTGATCGTGCGGACGTTCTGGAACTCGGTCTGGTT
>JAJTBJ010000136.1 GCA_021286985.1 Propionibacteriales bacterium
GACCGGCCAGATCGAATCGCCGGTGCGCTGCTACTGGGCCCCCACCGCCTGATCCAGCCCCCGCGGCTCAACCGAGGTCCACAGGCTCACCCTGTGGACCTCGATGTGACGTCCTTGTGACACCGTCGGCCCCACCCTTGTCGTCGCCATCCCGCACTGGCCAGGATCGAAGCGACACGGCAAGAAGGGACGTCCGATGAGCGAGCGCGAAACGTTGGAAGAAGAGCTGCGAAGCCTGACGTTCTCAGCTGGGCAGTTGAAGCTGGATCTGCATGATCTGGCCGAAGACCTGCCGCTGGACTGGGAGCGCATTCCGGAGGTGGCCACGCGCACGCACGCCGCCTATGCCCGAATCGCAGACCTGCGCGAACAGCTCGCCGCCCTGGCCTGATTCGGCAGCAGGGCCACTCAGCCGAACGCCGCGATCTCGATCTTCTTCATGCTCATCAGCTTGGAGTAGGCGTCCGGCTTGCTCATCAGCTCACCCAAGTTGGACGGCACCAGCTGCCAGCTCAGGCCGTACTGATCGGCGCACCAGCCGCACATCTCCGCCTCGGGCACCGCGCTGAGCAGCGCCCAGTAGTGGTCGAGCTCTTCCTGGCCGTCGCACTCGAGCATGAGTGAGACGCCGGGGTTGAAGCTCTCGTCCTGCTCAAACGAGGGGTCCATCATCGCGAACCACTGACCGAACACCTCGATATCGGTGAACATCACGCTCTGGGTGGTCGCCAACCCGGTGGCCTCGGGATACCGCACGTCGGTGCCGATCCGCGAGCCCGGGAAGATCGCGGTGTAGAAGGCCGCCGCTTCGGCCGCCCGGTTCTGGACGCCCGCGCCGAAGATCAGCGTCGGGGTGATGAACGGACGCGGCTCGCCTTCACCATTGGTGAGCATCAACTGCCAGCTGATCCCGTAGCGGTCGCGCACCCAGCCGTAGTGCGGGCTGTGGCCGTACTCCCCCAGCGGCATCATCACTTCGGCACCGTCGGCCAAGCCGGCCCACAACTGGTCGAGGTGAGCCCGGGCGTCCGGATCGGTGGACGGGTCGAAGTTGAGCAGGAACGACACCGAGGTGTTCACCGTGAACTCCGGGCCGGCGTTGATGGCCACGAAGCGATAGCCGCCGATCTCGAAGGTGACGGTGATCTCCTTGCCGGCGAACTCCTCCTGAAAGTCCAGCAGCCCCTCGGTCGGGTAGTACTGGGTGTCGACCACCCGCGCGTCCGGGAAGACTTGGGCGTAGAACGCGGCCGCTTCGGCGGCAGTGTGGTCGAACCAGAGGTTCGGGACGATCTTCTGCATGAGCTTCCTCCATCGGCACTGATGTAGAACTACCCTCGCACGACCCGCCGACACCCAGAAGTGGCCATTGCCCTCACCAGCGGATGTACTTAGCGGGTGAGCTTTTCTGCAGTGATCTTCGACCTGGGACGGGTGTTGCTCGATTGGGTGCCCGAACGTGCCTTCGCCCAAGTGATGGACGCCGCCGAGGTGCCGGCCTTCATCGAGCGCAGCGGATTTCACGACTGGAACAAGCGGGCCGACCGGCACACCTGGGAGCAGATCGAGGCCGAGTGGTGCGCAGCCCTCCCCGCTGAGGCCGAGGGCATTCGCGCCTACCGGCGCCATCACCTGCTGTCGGTGCCTGGCTACATCCCCGGCACCTTGGCGGTGATCGCCGAGCTGCAGCAGCACTGCATCAAGGTGGGTGCACTCTCGAACTGGTCGTCCGACACCTTCGCCGACACCCGTGGCCACTTCGCCGCCCTCGACCGCTTCGACGCGCTCGTGATCTCCGGCGTCGAAGGCATCGCCAAGCCCGATCCGGCGATCTTCGCCCTCGCCTGTGAGCGGGCAGGGGTCGCGCCGCGCGAGGCGGTGTTCGTCGACGACCTGGCGGTCAACGTGGCCGCAGCGCAAGCTGTGGGGCTCACCGGGGTGCAGTTCCGCGATGCCACTCAACTCCGCACCGACCTGCTCGCCCTTGGCCTGCCGGTGCCCGGCCAACCGCAGGTCGAGCCGATCTATCACCTCACTCGCGCCGACCTCTGGGAGCAGGCGCTCAGCGAGGGTGCCTACCGCTGGTCAGCCGCCGGCGAATCGTTCGACCACGCAGGCTTCGTCCATTTCTCGTTCGCCGAGCAGGTCGCCGGCACCCGTGATCGCTTCTTCTCCGACATCGCCGACGACGATCTGGTGCTGCTGCGCCTCGATCCGCAGGACGCTCTCCCCGTCCTGGTCGAGGACGGCTACCCGCACCTGTACGCGCCGCTGCCGGTCGAGCAGGTCTCTACGGTCTCGATCTGACGGCCAGCGCGAGACGAATTGCGCGCCAGATCGGGAAAACCGACCGATTCGGCCCCGCTACACGCATCCAGCGCAATTCCGCGCACGCACCGAGCGACGCAGCAATCAGCCCCGCTGGTAGAAGGTCTCCAACGCCGACGCCAGCCAGGCGGCGTCCTCAACGCCGCACAGCTCGCGCGCGGAGTGCATGCTCAACAGCGGCACACCCACGTCCACACTCTCGATGCCGAGCCGAGTCGCCGACAGCGGCCCGATGGTGGACCCGCACGGCACCGCGTTATTGCTCACGAACGGCTGGGTCGGCACCCCGGCCGCCCGGCAGACACTCAGCCACCGGGCCGTCCCTGGGCCCTCGGTGGTGTAGCGCTGGTTGGCGTTCACCTTCAGCAGCGGGCCGGAGTTGAGGATCGGCTGATGGTCGGGGTCGTGCAGTCCCGGGTAGTTCGGGTGGATCGAGTGTCCGGCATCGGCCGAGATCATGAACGACTTCGCGATCGCCACGGCTTGGGCGTCGGCGTCCCAGCCCAGCGAGGTGGCGATGCGACGCAGCACATCCTCCAAGAACGGCCCGGCCGCGCCGCTGCGGGAGTCGCTGCCGATCTCCTCATGGTCGAAGCAGGCCAGCACCTGCACTTGATCGGACGCCTCCGCCGCCAGCAAAGCGACCAGCCCGGCATGGACGCTGGACAGGTTGTCCAGCCGCGCCGATGCCAGGAACTCCCGGCTCACCCCGAACTGTGCCGGCGCCTCGGTGACCGCAGCGAACAAGTCGAACCCGTCGATCGCATCGGCGGGCACGTCGGCGTTGCGGGCCAGCGCGGCCAGCAGATCACCGGCACCCATGGCGTAGATCGGCTTGAGGTGCGCTTGGCGGTCCAGATGCAGCGACTCGTTCACGCTGCGGTCCAGGTGCGGTGCCAGCTGCGGGATCCGCAGCCACGCCGGAGTGCTCACCAGCCGAGTGCTGCCGTCGCGCAGGATCAGCCGCCCGGCCAAGCCGAACTCACGGTCGAGCCACGAGTTGAGCAGCGGCCCGCCGTACACCTCCATGGCGGCCTGCGAGAAGCCGAAGGCGTACGTCGAGGGCTGCGGTTTGAGCTTGAAACCGGGCGAGTCGGTGTGCGCGCCCACCAGCCGAAAACCGACCGGCGCCTCGGTCTCGGACGGCAACCGCCAGGCGATGACCGCGCCGTCGCGGACGACGTAGCCCGCTGCCAGCCCTTGCCAGGCTTCAGTCTCGCGTTGCTCGGCGAAGCCGGCCGCGCTCAGCCGTCCGGCCACTTCAGCGGCGGCGTGGTAGCTGGACGGGGACGCGGCCACGAAGGCAGCCAGGTCGGCGATGTGCTCTGCGGCGTTCATGCTCACAGTCTGCACCGAATCGGCCTACGCGGCCGCTGGCCGTCCGCCGGCCTCGGCGATCCGGTGGCGCAGGTACGCCACGAACGCGTCGCGGTCCACTTCCAACGACTTGATGCCCTCCAGCGGAAGCCACCGGGCCCCGGTGAGGCGTCCGTTCCGTTCGATCGCCCCTTTGGCCTCCACCAGCACGTCGCTGCGCAACAGAGTGATCTTGGTGATCGCCGCTAGCGGCACCCGGGCGTGATTGAACGGCATCGAAACGATCAGATGGTCAGCATCGAGGCTGACCGAGATCGCCGGCCCGTGCCAGGCCAGCACCAGCCGATAGCTGGTGACGCCGGCGAGCAGGACGACCAGCGCCAGCAGCATCGCCACATCTCCCGGGCTGCTGGTGAATCGCGGCACGATCGCGATCAGCACCGCGATCGCCAGGATCACCAGGATCCCCGCCACCACCCATCGCCAGCGGACAACCACCGGACGCAGCCGGGCGCCGACCACCTCCGGGCCGAGCTCGGGGACGGCGACCAGACCCGCCGGGATCACCAGCGGCTCGCCGGATGCCTGGGGTTCGGATTTTGCGGACACGACACCTCCTGGCACGAGCTTGTCACATGAGCAAAGGGTGGTGCCCGCGGCCAGCCCTCCACCGAACTGTCAGTGCAGCCTGGAATCATCATCGGTATGGAACTTCTTGCAGGCTTGATGGTGGGCATCGCGCTCGGCGCAATCGTCACCTGGGTGGTGCTTCGCGCCTTGCAGGGCAAGCAATCGGCCACCGACACCGCCGAGGTCGAGCGGATGCGCGGCGAGGCCGCTGAGGCGCGGGCGCAGGCCGCCGAAGCCAACGCCGAACTCGCCGGTGCGCTGGCCCAGCGCGACGCCGCAGTGGCCCGCGCAGCCGAGATCGCCGGAGATCGCGAGCAATTGGTCAACCAGTTCAAGTCCCTCTCGGCCGAGGCGATCGAGGCCCAAGAGCGCAAGCTGGACGCGTCCGCAGCACTGCGGCATGAGAAGACCGAGCAGCTGCTGGCCCCGGTGAAGGAGAGCCTGGAGAAGTTCAACGACCGGATCACCGAGGTGGAGAAGCAGCGGGTGGCGATGGCGTCCGAGCTGCGCAGCCAGGTCAGCGAGGTGCGCCTCACCGGCGACGCACTGCGCAAGGAGACCGCCGCCCTGGTCACCGCACTGCGCAAGCCGCAGGTGCGTGGAGCGTGGGGCGAGCTGCAGCTGAAGCGAGTGGTGGAGCTGGCCGGCATGGTCGAGCACTGCGACTTCGAGCTGCAGCAGACCACTCAGACCACCGCCGGGTCGACCATCCGTCCCGATCTGAAGGTGATGCTGAGCGAGGATCGCTACCTCTACGTCGACTCCAAGGTGCCACTGAGCGCCTTCTTGGAAGCGCACGAGACCGACGACCCGGCCGAGCGTGCGCGGTTGCTGGGCACTTTCGCGCGCAACGTGACCACCCACATCGATCAGCTCGGCCGCAAGGACTACTTCAAGGCCGGCGGCTCTACGCCCGAATACGTCGTGCTGTTCCTGCCGAGCGAGGCGCTGGCTGCCGAAGCCTTCCAGCAGTTGCCGACACTGCACGAATACGCCAACGACCGCGGCGTAGTGATCGCCACCCCGAGCACCCTGATCGGGCTGCTGAAGGCCACCGCCTACGCCTGGCGGCAGGCCGCACTCGCCGACTCGGCGCGCGAGGTGTTCGAGTTGGGCCGCGAGCTCTACGACCGCCTGGGCACCCTGGGCGGCCACTTCGACAAGGTGGGCCGTTCGCTGACCGGTGCGGTGAAGGCCTACAACGACGCCGTCGGTTCGATCGAGGGCCGGGTGTTCCCGACCGCCCGCAAGCTGCGCGATCTCAAGGTCGTCGACAAGGACCTCGACGCCGTGAACCTGGTAGAAGCCTCAGCTCGTCCGCTGACGGCCTCTGAACTGGTCGAGGACGCCGTGGCGGTCACCCCATTGATCGGACGCGAGCGCACCGCCGCCGAGCTGTCCGCCCTGATCGACGAGCCTGCTCTGATCGATCTGCACCCCGACGACCTGCCCGCCCGCGAAGCCACCGCCGGCTGAGGCGGGGCGCAGCCGAACAGCCCGCCCCGCTGGTTGCGCAGGCCGATCCCCGCTGGTTGAGCAGCGAGCGAAGCGAGCGTGTCGAAACCTGCTCCACGCACGTTCGGGTTCTACCCATACTCACGCCGACATTCACGTCGTAGGTTCGGCTCAGACACACCGTCAACGGGAGGCGAGAGATGTCTTTCCAGGCCTATCTGGACAACATCGAGAACAAGGCCGGACTGACCCCGCGGCAGTTCATCGAGCTGGCCACCGCGAAGGGGTTCGGCCCGGGTACCAAAGCCGCCGAGATCGTCGGCTGGCTGGCTGCGGACTACGACCTGGGTCGCGGCCACGCGATGGCGCTGGTTCACGTGATCACCAAAGGGCCCCAGATCGCGGCGACCCACGTCGACTCCGGGACTGCACACTCCGACCCGTCCGACACCTTGTGGCTGGACGGGCAGGCCACCAACCCTCACCGCTGAGGATCGGACGAAAGCCTGTGACCTCAGCCGAGGGGAGGGCGATCGTTCTCGGGAGCCACTCCCATCCGGATCATGACCGGCTCGCCCAGCTTGCGCTCGTGGTAGAGCACCGCGCCCAAATGAATGACGACGAGCGCCACGATCACGACAGAGGCAGCCAGGTGTCCGGTGTGTGGCTCCTGAATCGCGGCTTGGTCGGTGATCGCCAACTGTCCGGCGATCAGCAGCATGCCGACTCCGCTGACCGCGGCGAGCACCGGAAGCAGCGTCATCAGGCCGTAGACCACCCGCTGGGTCGTCCGCTGCCATCCAGCCGGGCTAGCCGATTCCAGCTGACGCTTGCCCGCCAACCACCAACCCACACGGGTCAGGCCGAACAGGATCGTGATCGCCGCGACTCCGAGGTGTACCGCCAAGAGCCCGGGGCGGGCCGACACACTGGGAATCCGCGTCGCGAGGAACCCCAAGAACAGACTGGCGAAGACCCCTGCGGCGAAGCCCCAGTGAAGAATCATCGTCACTCGATCATGCTGGACGATCGGGTCGAGTTCGGGTTCGGTATCTGCCACGGCGGCACGGTAGCGATGGCCTCGATAAGACCCAAGCGAATTTGCTGAAACGGCATCTGAGGTTTCGACACGGCCGCTGCGCGGCCTGCTCAACCAACGCTGTCCCCCTCCCCCGCTGGTTGAGCAGCGAGCGAAGCGAGCGTGTCGAAACCCCGTCCCGCGCCGCTCGTCGCGGGATTGACGTTGTCGCCGTG
>JAJTBJ010000137.1 GCA_021286985.1 Propionibacteriales bacterium
TCGGATGCTTGGGCGGTTTCGGCTTCTGCAGTCAGCACACCGGTCAGTGCTTGGATGCGGCTTTGGGCTGTGCGGGCGGTCCGTAACCACTGCAACCGTTGTTCGGGTGGCAGATCGGCCCGGCGGTTGTCGATGCGGTCGAGCAGCACAAGGATCTGCTCCAACGCCGGTCCGGCGGGGAGGAGTTCGCTGTTGCTGTTCATGGTCTAAGTCTTGCAGCCGCCACTGACAAAATAGAACGCGTGTGCGAAATCTGTGGACAAGTTCTTTGGAGATGGCGGGGTGTGGTTTCGACGGGCTCAACCAGCAGTGGGATGGGCGTGGCTTCGACAGGCTCAATCAGCGGCAGGAGGTTTCGACACGGCCGCTTCGCGGCCTGCTCAACCAGCGAAAGACCTGCTCAACCACCGAAAGACCTGCTCAACCAGCGGGGCCGAGGATTGGTTTCGACACGCTCGCTGGCGCTCGCTGCTCGACCAAGGAGAGGCCTAAGTCGGCGTCGCAAACACGTCCGTTTTGACAAAGGTGTGTAGACCCCTACACACTTGGGTTTGTCAGGTGGGCCGAAGGTCTTCGGTTATCGGACTTGATGATCCGAGGTTGGAGTCCTTGGCCCATTCGTGGGTAGCTCAACGCCAGAGCGTCAAGCGTCTCGGAGCCATTCCCACGCCCGCCTGGCCACACAAGTTCATGAGGTCTGGGTGGGCCGGAGGCTGTCGGTTACCACTGTAAATGGATCAAACTCCGGCGGTCATACCCACGCCCGCCCAGGCCTCACCGCAGTGGGCCGAAGTCATTCGGTTATCTGGTATCAGCGAGTTCGAATCCGCACGCAGCTCACGCTGCGAATCCGGTGGCACCACACGCCCGCTGCACCACATCAGCGACGCGAGGACGGGCCGAAGCGACATCGGTTATCCCTCTCAAGGAATGCGCCCCGAAAAGGCGCCCCGGTGCGCACTGCACGCCCGTCCTCGCCCGCACAACGAAAGGAGGAACCGATGGACGTATTGAATTGGATCAGCTCGCGGGTCACCCCGCAGAGCGAGAAGGCTGATCCCCGACAGATCGCGAACAACGCAGGTGGCTACACCTTCACGCTGGACGACCATGCGCGGCTGCGCCGGTTCCTCACCCTGGGCGTGGACGGCGGCACCTACTACGTCGGTGACCGCGCACTCGCCCTCGACAACGCCGAGGTGGTGACCCGGCTGGCCGCCGACGACCCGGAGGGCCTGGTGGCGACCATCGTCGAGATCTCTGTCTCCGGTCGCGCGCCGAAGCAGAACCCGGCGCTCTTCGCCCTGGCCTACGCCGCCTCGATTCCCGAGGCTGCCCCGGCCGCACTGGCCGCGCTGCCGCAGGTCGCCCGTACCGGAACGCACCTGTTCCTGTTCGCCGGTTATGTCGAGCAGTTCCGTGGCTGGGGTCGTGGTCTGCGTCGGGCGGTGGCCAACTGGTACACCACCAAGGACGCGGACGCGCTGGCCTACCAGGTGGCGAAGTACCGCCAGCGGGACGGCTGGTCGCATCGCGACCTGCTGCGCCTGGCTCACCCGGTGACGGCGGTGCCGGCGCTGCGGGACACCTTCGAGTGGGTGCTGCGCGGCCAAACCGGCGCGGACGTGCCCGCTCTGGTGAACGGCTTCGTTGCCGCACAGGCGGCCACCGATGCCGACACCTGGGCTCGACTGGTCACCGAGTACGGCCTGAGCTGGGAGATGCTGCCGGACGCTGCCTTGGCCGAGTCGTCGGTCTGGGACGCTTTGCTCGATGCGGGTCTGCCGCAGACGGCGCTGCTGCGTCAGTTGCCGCGACTGACTCGACTGGGTGTCCTGCCCGCACTGGGTGGACGGACGGCCGAGGTTGTCGCTCAGCTGACCGACGCCGAGCGTCTGCGCAAGGCGCGGGTGCACCCGGTGAACGTCCTGGTCGCCCAGCGCACCTACGCCTCGGGCCGCTCGGCTCGCGGCGCGGGGGAGTGGATTCCGACCCCGGCGATCGTCGACGCGCTGGACGCAGCGTTCTACGCCGCGTTCGGTGCGGTGCAGCCGTCGGGCAAGCGGACGATGCTGGCCGTCGACGTGTCCGGTTCGATGGGTACGCCCATTTCGGGCATGCCGATCACCGCTCGGGAGGCCTCGGCCGCTCTGGCGCTGGTGCAGTTGGCTACGGAGCCGTCCGCAGTCGCGTACGGGTTCGCCCAGGCCAGCGTGCTCAACTGGCGCTCGTCGCTGCTGAAGCCGTTGGATATCTCGCCGCGTCGCCGTCTGGACGATGCGCTGAAGGTGGTCGACGCGATGCCGTTCGGTGGCACCGACTGCGCGCTGCCGATGCTGCACGCCGCCCGCGAGGGTCTGGAGGTGGACACCTTCGTGGTCTACACCGACAACGAGACCTGGTTCGGCAACGTGCATCCGCATCAGGCGCTGCGGGCCTACCGTGAGCAGACCGGGATCCCGGCCAAGCTCGTGGTGGTGGGCATGACCGCAACGGAGTTCAGCATTGCTGATCCGTCCGATGCGGGCATGCTCGACATTGCCGGGTTCGACGCGGCCGTGCCGAACCTGATCACGGAGTTCGCCAGTGGCGAATAGGCCCCAGGATGGCGGCACCCCCACGCGGGGTGTCGCCATTCGGCGTCCCGGGGGCACCTCGGACGCCCGCGCCGCCCGCGCCCGCGAACTGCATCGCAAGGCCGTAGAAGCGGACGAACTGGCGGCTCGGCTGAGGGCCGAGCGCGATCAACTCATCCGTCGGCTGCGGGCCGAGGATCCGCAGAAGTGGTCGTATGGGGCGCTGGCCGCAGCCTTGGGCTGTAGTCGTGAACTGATTGCCGTGGTAGCCCGGCGCGGGGAAACCTCTTAGATCACCTGAAGATCGAAGCGACCCTCGGCGCGCAGGACGTCGGCGTAGTGCTCACGCTGGGCCGCCGTCGGCTCGACCAGGGGCACGGCACTGGGCCGGACGCCGTGGGCCCGGTAGCCGATCACCTTGATCCGCATCGCGGGGTCGATCGCGGCCAACCAGCGGCCGGTCTCGGCGAGCAGCTCGTCGGAGTCGTTCAGTCCGGCCATCAGCAGCAGGCGCACCTCGTGGAGCTTCCCGCGCGCGGCCAGCAGCTCGATCGTCGCCAGCACCTGCGCATTCGACTTCCCGGTCAGCCGGACGTGCACCTCATCGTCCAGGCACTTCAGGTCGATCATCGCCGCGTCCATCACGTCGTCCAGCCCATCCCAGACCGCAACGTCAGCGGCGCCGTTCGAGTCGACGAAACAGGTCAGCCCAGGGAATTCGGCTTTGACGGCAGTAAACAGAGCATGGACGAAGCCCGCCTGCTGGGTGGCCTCGCCACCCGACACCGTCACCCCGGAAATGAACCCCGCAGTCCGACGAATCCGAGTCATCAACTCCGCGACCGCCTGCGGCCGTGCCTTCGGCGTCGAGTCGTACGGGCAAGCCGCGATGCACGCGTCCGTCCCCGTGCACAGGCTTTCGTTCCACACCACCCGGTCCGACACCATCGACAACGCACCGGTCGCGCAGGCGTCCAGGCAGATCCCGCAGTCGATGCAGGGCGTGATCGTGTACGGGTTGTGGCAGGCCAGGCAGTCGAAGTTGCAGCCCTGGAGGAACACCACGAACCGGTTCCCCGGCCCGTCCACGACGGAGAACTCGATGATGTCGGTGACCAGCCCGGCCACCGCAGCGGAGGTCGTCACCCGATGGGGCTGAGCTCGGCCGCGATCACCCGCTTGATCGCCCGGGTGGTCACCGTGTGGTTGATCTCCGCCGTCGCCGCCAGATAGTCGGACGAATGCCGCGCACCATGGGTCTCCACGTCGATCAGATCCGACTTGCGCACCAGGTAGCCGGTGATCCGGATGAACTCGTTGGAATCGAGGTTGAAGGTGAAATCGCGCATGCCCGCGGCCAGCGCGCCACGGATCACGTCCACCATCGCCCGCGGGTTGCGCTGCACGGTCTCCTCGACGTGGAAGATGTCGGAGATGCCCGCCGGGAACAGCTCGTGAATCGGCGCGACCACCTCGATGTGCTCCAGCATTCCCGGCTCGTCGCCGATCGGAATGCGGGTGCCCGCGGTGGTGTCCAAGTCCAGATCGATGCCGCTTTGGCTATGCAGGTAGGCGAAACCGCCGCCGCCACCGCAGTAGGGGAGCGGACGCTGCTTCACCAGCTCCGAGATGCGTCCGACGATCCGATGCGCCGCGTCATTGGCCCGCGGATCGTGGCCGTAGCGGGCATCGACGTGACCCTCGTGCACCATCAACTCGTTCACGCACTCGGCCAGCCCGAAGATGCCGA
The DNA here is from genome assembly GCA_021286985.1 of Propionibacteriales bacterium. GTDB lineage: Bacteria > Actinomycetota > Actinomycetes > Propionibacteriales > Propionibacteriaceae > Propionicimonas. The sequence goes on from JAJTBJ010000137.1 coordinate 4,327, forward strand.
ACATCAGCGAGAACCGCTCCCGCTCGATCAGCCCTTCGGTGGACAGGAAGTTCGACTCGAAGAAGCCGGCGTCCTCGACCAGCGCCCGAATGCGGGCCTCGCCCAGCTCGGCGGTCAGCTCCACCCAGTGCGGCAGCGCGTCGTCGCAGAAGCTGTCCAGGCCGCCCGGGTGACGCTCGACCGCGCGCTTCAGGTTGAGGCGCACCAGGCTGTGCGCGCCGCCACGGGTCTTCAGCGAGTTGTAGCAGCTCACCACCGCGTACTCGGTGCCGTGGTCGGCGACCATCATCGGGTGGTTCACAAAATGCGGCTTGCCGGTGACGAAGACCGTCCGCACCGCGTCCTCGATCAGGTCGTCTGGCGTTTCCGGCGACACCTTCAAGGTCAGGTTCGGCACCACCTGGCGCACCGACCGCTCCACCCGGAAGATCGAGCGGATCACCCGACCGTCGTGCGGTCCGATGTTGGCGTGGACGAAGGCGTCCGGCAGTAGGCGATCGAGCTGGATCCACCAGCGGCGCAGCTTGGCGTCCAACTGCTCATCACTCAGCTCATCACCGACGTAGGGCTCCAGCAGGGCGTCCAGATCGCCGAGGTAGACCGGATAGGTGGTCACCGACGGCACCTGGCTGTAGAGGATGGTCAAGAAGCTCAGCGCATCGTCCAGATCGCACGGCGCCTCGAGCTCGAGGTACTTCACCCCCTGCCGCAGAGCCTTGGCGTAATCGGGCAGAACGTACCGGGGGGTGAACGGACGATCGCCCTCGAACATGTCGCAGATGACGCGGGCGTCCAGGGCCTCGCGAGCAGCCGGTGACAACGCCGGATAAGGCAGGACGTTGTCGGCCAGCGCAGCCAGGCGGCGCACCTTCTGGTCATAACCGATGGCGCGGCTGTTCACCACGTTCTCGACAGCGGTGACGAGTTGATCTTCCACCCCACAAGCCTAACCCCGCTCCCGGTTTACCGTTTGGTAACGGTTCGGCACCGGCTCGCACTTCTGCCACCATCGCCGCCTCAGATGGGGCTAGAGTCGCGCTCAAGTGCGCGCGGTCGCCGCGCGCAGATTGATCCCAGAAGGAGACACCGTGCATAAGGTGATCAAGGGCATCGCTGTGGCTGCCGCCGCAACTCTGGCCCTGACTGCGTGCAGCAGTGGTGGTGCCACGACGCCGTCGGCATCCAACACCGCCCCCAAGATCAAGGTCGGCATGGCCTACGACGTCGGCGGTCGTGGCGACCAGTCGTTCAACGACTCCGCCGCCCTCGGTTTGGACAAGGCCGCTCAGGAGTTCGGCGTCGACACCAAGGAGGCTGCGGCCACCAACGGTGAGGCCGAGTCGGCTCGCGAGGAGCGCCTCAACCAGCTCATCGATGCCGGCTACAACAACATCGTGGCCGTGGGCTTCGCCTACGCCAGCGCGGTCGGCAAGGTCGCCAAGGCCAACCCCGACGTGAAGTTCGCCATCGTTGATGACGCGTCCGAGGCCTCCACCGGCGACAACATCATGAACATCACCTTCGCCGAGAACGAAGGCTCGTTCCTGGTGGGTGCTGCTGCCGCCCTGAAGACCAAGACCAACCACATCGGCTTCGTCGGTGGCGTGGGCGTCGACCTGATCAAGAAGTTCCAGGTTGGCTACGAGGCTGGCGCCAAGGCCGTCAACCCCGACATCAAGATCGATGTCAAGTACCTGACCCAGCCGCCGGACTTCTCCGGCTTCGGTGACGTTGCCAAGGGCAAGGCCGCCGCTGAGGGCATGTACCAGTCCGGTGCGGACGTCGTCTACCACGCTGCCGGCGGTTCCGGTGGTGGCGTGTTCACCGCTGCCAAGGCTGCGGGCAAGTGGGCGATCGGCGTTGACTCCGACCAGGCCAAGACCGCTGCTGCGGACGTGCGCGACGTCATCCTCACCTCGATGCTCAAGCGCGTCGACGTGGGCGTCTACTCCTTCATCAAGTCGATCAAGGACGGCACCTTCAAGGCTGGCAACACCGTCTTCGACCTGAAGGCTGACGGCGTGGGCTACGCCACCACCGGTGGCCACATCGACGACATCACCGCGAAGCTGGACGCCTACAAGGCCGACATCATCTCGGGCAAGATCGTCGTCCCCGTCAAGTGAGCTGACGCGCAGTTCACTGAATAACTGACAACCGTCGGCCCGGGTGCACCGTATGTGTCACCCGGGCCGACGTGTCAGCGTTAGAGTGCCTGTGAAACCGGCAGTGCCGCCGTTTCGTGCATGAATATGAGGAGCATCCGATGACGAGCGTCGTCGCTCAAGATCCCGCGGTTTCCCCCGCCCAAGCGCTGGCCGTTGAGCTCAACGGCATCACCAAGCGCTTCCCCGGAGTGGTGGCCAACAAAGACATCTCGCTGCACGTGCGCCGTGGAACCATCCACGCCATCGTGGGTGAGAACGGCGCCGGCAAGTCGACGCTGATGAAGATCCTGTACGGCGTCCAGCCGCCCGACGAAGGCACCATCGCGATCAACGGCCAGGCGATCAGCCTGAAGTCGCCCACCGAGGCGATCAACGCCGGCATCGGCATGGTCTTCCAGCACTTCATGCTGGCCGACAACCTCACCGTCCTC
>JAJTBJ010000138.1 GCA_021286985.1 Propionibacteriales bacterium
TTGGCGAACTTCTCGGTCAGGTTGGCCGGCAACAGCTCGTAGCCGTGGAACTCGCGGCTGAAGGTGCCCGAGCCGTGCGCGATGCCGCGCAGGTCGATCGCGTAGCGCGCCAACTCCAGCTGCGGCACCAGCGCCCGGATGATCGCTTTGCGTCCCTCGGAATCCGAGCCGAGCAACTGGCCGCGCCGTCCGGTCAGGTCGTTCATCACCGCGCCCAGGTACTCCTCGCCGACCACCACGGTGACCTCGTCGATCGGTTCCAGCAGGGCGACCGTCTTGGGGTTGGCCGCCTCCTTCAGCGCCAACGAACCGGCCATCTGGAAGGCCATATCGGAGGAATCGACCGAGTGGGACTTGCCGTCGAACAGGGTGACCCGGACGTCGACCATCGGGAACCCGGCCAGAACGCCGCGCTCCAGCTGGGATTTCACGCCCTTCTCGACGCTGGGGATGAACTGCCGAGGGACCGCACCTCCGACGACCTTGTCGACGAACTCGAAGCCGCCACCGCGGGGCAGTGGTTCGATCTCGATATTGCAGACCGCGTACTGGCCGTGGCCGCCGGACTGCTTCACGTGCCGACCCAGGGCGCTCACCTTGGAGATGAAGGTCTCCCGCAGCGGAATCTTCAACTCCTCCTGCTCGACCTTCACCTGGTAGCGGTCGCCCAGGCGGGCGAGCAGCAGATCGGCGTGCGCCTGGCCGGTGGTCCACAGCACCAACTGATCGCCGCCACCGCGGGCCAGCCGGACGGTGGTGTCCTCCACAGCCAGCCGCTGCAGGGCACCGGCCAGCTTGTCCTCGTCGTTGCGGGTGGCTGCGCGAATCGCCAGCGGCAGCAGCGGCTCGGGAAGATCCCAGGACTGCACCAGGGCGGGCCGCTCTTTGGCCGACAGGGTATCGCCGGTCTCGGCGGTGGTCAGCTTGGGCAGCATCACGATTTCGCCGGCGATGGCCTTGCTGCGTGGCTCCAGCGCGGTGCCGACGGCCACCTGAATCTGTCCGACCTTCTCCTCGTTGTCGTGGTCGGGATGAGCGTCGTCGGCCTTGGCACGGTGACCGGAGACGTGCAGGACGTCGTCGGCCTTGAGCGTTCCGGAGAAGATTCGCACCATCGACAGCCGCCCGGCGAAGGGATCAGTGGTGGTGCGGATCACTTGGGCGACCAGCGGCGCGGACGCCTCCGTCGGCGGGTTGGGCAGATCGTCGCCGGCCGGGGTGGTGGCGTGCGGGTTCGGGTGCAGGCTGGGGGTCGGGAAGCCATGCTCGATCAGCCGCAGCAGCTCTTCGACGCCGACGCCGGTCGCCGAGGACACCGGAACCACCGGGAACAGGTTGGCGGTCGCCACCGCCTTCATCAGGTCGTCGAGCAGGTAGTCGACGTCGAGTTCCTCGCCCTCGAGGTAGCGATCCATCAGGCCGTCGTCCTCGGCTTCCTGAATGATCGCCTCGATCAGGGGGCCGCGGTAGGTCTCGACGTGGGAGTCGTCGGCGGTGAGCTTGCGGTTGACCACCGATCCACCCGAGTAGTCGTGCTCCTCCAGGCTGAGCAGGCCGATGTTGCCGGCGACCACGCCGGGGGAGGAGAGCGTGGGCACGTGGGTGGGCAGGACGCCTTCGCCGAACTTGGCTTGGGCGTCGGCCACTGAGTTGTCGAAGTCGGCGTGTCCGGCGTCCAGCTTGGTCAAGGCGATGATCCGCGGCAGGTTGGCGGCGGTGCATTCGTCCCACAGGGCTTGGGCGGCACCGTCGATGCCGTCAGCGGCGGAGATCACGAAGATCGCTGCGTCGGCGGCACGGATGCCGGCGCGCAGTTCACCGACGAAATCTGGATGTCCGGGGGCATCGAGCAGATTCACCTGCACCTCGCCCGTGGCCAGGCTGGCCAAGTAGAGCTGGGCCGCACGCTCGGCGTCTTCCTTCTCGCCGCGATAGCCGACGACCCGGGCCTTGAGCAGTTGCTCGAACAGGGAGGTCTTACCCGACCCTGCGTTTCCGATCAGAACCACGTTGCGGACGTCGTCTGGACTGGTCACCTGCACTGCGGCAGCGCTCAACTTTGAACTCATGTCGACTACCTAACTACGCCGCTGGGTGGCCCGCAACCAACTCCGGCGGATTCGTATCGACGGTCTCGACGGACGGCCCCGTCCGGGCGGTTCCGGTGGGGGCAGGAACCCCGGACGTGGCCCCGTCACGGGCCGCGCCTGGCGGGCTCTCGTAGGTGATCGCAGAGGGCCCGGGCGGCGGCATTTCGGCTAGTGAGAAGGTGGGGAGTTCTGCCCGAGACCCAGCGAGAACACCGTGCTAGTCTGACGGCACGGAAGAGTGAAATACCCAAAAAGGAGTTCTCATGGCGGGCAATACTTACGGCTACACCCCGGAAGAAATGAAGGCTATCGGCAATAAGCTGATTGGCATCAAGGCCGACATTTCCGGAAAGGTCGCTGAGGCGCAGGCCGCGGTGTCGGGCCTGATCGGATCCGGCTTCACGACGGCGGCGGCGTCCGGTGCGTACTCCGACCAGTTCCAGAAGCTCTCCCAGAGCCTGGGCACGATCAACGACAGCTTGGAGCCTCTGGGCAGCTTCCTCGTTCAGTACGGCGACGCCGTGGTGGAGATGGACACCCAGATGGGCAGCTCGCTTCGCGGCTGACCTTCAGCGTGCGGCCCGGTGCGCAGGCACCGGGCCCCGCCGCATTCCGACCCCACCGAGGAGTACCTGATGTCGAAGTCGGTGCCAATGGCCGCGTTGGTCATCGGCCTGGGTGCGATGGGGATGGTGTTGTACCGCGCGCTCAGCGGCGAGGTGTTCATGCCGGTGATCGTCGCGATCGGCGTCCTCGGCGGGGTGGGGGTTTTGGTGGCCTGGATGTTCTGGGACCGGCGAATCTTCACCTCCGCCATTTCCCGCTTGCGGGAAGCTGGTGGCTGGGATTTGCTGATCGGTGGATATCTGGTGGCGGTGGAATATCGCAATCCGGGAACGCCGCGCCCGCCGAAAGGCGAAGTGGTGCTGGCCGCGGGGGCGTCGGGAATTAGCTTGTACGATCCGCGCTCGCGCAGCTCCGAGCCCGTCCTGGTCACCACGTGGTCGAACCTCATCGACCTCACTGTGGGGACGGGTCACTTCATGAACGCCGACCATCCCGCTCTGGTGATGGCGACGATGGAGGGTCGGGTGGCGGTCGTCCTGCGGGGAGATGGGAAGTCGGGGCTCGGATCGGCCGGAGCCGAGCGCACCACCGAACTGGTGGACCGACTACGGCACCTCCGGCCGAACGCGCTTTTCGAGTAACGGATGCCGCCGCGGCGGCGGGGGCAAAGGGGAGAATCCAAGATGACGATGCAGGTGGAAGTCGACGCGATTGCCACACTGGGGCAAGACCTGGTTGCGGTTGCGACCGAGTTCGAGGGCGCGAACGCGAACTCCGACACGATCGCCGATGCGGTCGGGCACGCGGAGTTGGCCGAAGCCGTCCGCGACTTCGCCCATGGCTGGGACGATCGGCGCGAGAAGCTGGCCAAGGCCACCCGCTCCCTCGGCGAGGCGGCCGGCCAAGTGGCCGCAACGTGGAAGGACTTCGACCAGCAGGGTGTCGACACCCTCAACGGAACAGGCCAGGATCAGCCGCCGAGCCGTCCGGGGGTTCCCCAGTGAGCACGGTGGCCCTCGGCGGCCTGCCTGCGGGAATCGGCTCGATCGCGACGGTGATCTCCGCGGAGCCGGCGGTGGCTCCGACCCGTCCGGAGTTGGTCGATGCCGAGCTGGTGATTCGTGATGACCTGGTTTTTCGCCTGGTATCCGACTCCGCCGGTGCGGCAGCGGTGCCGGCCGTCGATCCTCGCATCGACGCAGAGTTGCCCGCGGCTGCGCTGACCGAGCTGGGATCACCTGAGTTGGCGGCTGCGCTCGCCGCTCGCGACTACCCCGCCGTGCTGGAAGCGCTGGCGTACGGCGTCGTGGTGGTTCCGGTACTGCACGCCGAAACGGGATTGCAGGCACTCGGCGTCGGCGGTGAGGGCGGCGGGCTCGACTGCTGCATCTTCTCCTCGGCCGCGACCTTGGAGACGTTCGTCGCTGACAGCACCGAACGGTCTTTCGTCACTCGGGCCGGCGCGGCCGTGGTCGAGTTCGTGGTCGCCGAGGCGGATCGCCTCAGCCGGCTGGTCATCGACCCGGCGGGCCCCCACCCGATGGCGATCCGAGTAGCTGACCTGGTCGCGATCCTCAGCGTGCCGACCGGCGAGGTGGAGCCGGCCTTAGACGACCCGGCGTTACCCGCCGACATCGCTGGCTTCGAGGTGCCGCTGGACGCCAACTGGGGGGTCTTGGACCTCTCTGCTGATGCCGCTTCGCGCGGTGACCAGATCAAGCAGCTGGTCAAGGTGCAGACCCGGTCGTTGTCCGACCAGGGAGCGAGCCTGCGTCACGACATGCGCGGCTGGTTGACGCGCACTGCCGACCAGGCGGCCTCGGCAGGCGGGCGTCAGTTCGCCTTTCTGTTGGCCCACACCAAGCAGGCCGCCGCTGCGGTGACGATGGTCAGTTACTGGCACGAGTTGGGCGCGGGCGTGGGGGCGGAGTCACCGATCGACCGGCTGGGGGACCACCTGGTCGACACCGCGGACGCTGCCGATGAACTGGTCAAGCTCGACGTGGCGGGTGATCGGGTGATTCGTCACACCCGGGTCCGGCACGGGAACGCCGAATTGGGAGGCGGGGAGATCCCGCTGCTGCTGATCGACTACTGGGTCGCGGTGCCGCAGGAGGGGGCGTCCAGCCTGGCGCATGTGTCGTTCTCGAGCCCGCACGTGCCGGCGAAGGACGCGATTCAGACTCTCGCCGACACCTTGGTGCTGGCGGGCACGTGGGTGGCGGCTGAGGAGGCTGCCGCATGAGGCCGGCGAACTGGTCGGTGCTGGGGCGCTCGACGGATCCGACTCCTGGCGATCCGGTGCGGGTGCGTGCTGGTGGTGCTGAATATGTGGCGACCGCCGATGCGATTTCGCGGGCGGCGGCGACGATGAGCCATTTCGAGGCGGGCGTCTCGAATGTGGATTCGGTGAAGGCGTTGTTCGAGTCCCGGGACAAGGTGGTGGACTCGATCGGGGTGGCGGAGGACCGGTATCGGGCCACTGGTGAGGCGTTGAAGGCGTACGCGACCGTGTTGGATCGGGTGCAGGCTGACACCTTGCAGGCGTTGCATGCGGCGCAGGCCGCTGCCGGTGATGCCGGCGATGCGGCCTCTGATCAGGCGTCCTATCACCGCAAGGCCGATGAGGCTGAGGCGGCCGGTGACACCGAGGCTCAGGACAAGTGGGAGAAGAAAGAAGCCGCGGCGAAGGCGGAGGCAGCTCACGCTGCCGGGGCTGTGGCGGCGCAGAAGCACGTCGTGGAGCAGGCCGTCGCCGAGCGCGACAAGGCTGCACGGACCGCGATTGAGGCGATCACCGCATCCACCTCCGACGATGGCTTGAGCGATGGTTGGTGGGAGGACTGGGGTTCGAAGCTGACCGAGTGGGTCGCCAAGATCGCTGAGATCATCGCCAACGTCGCCGGCATTCTGGCGTTGCTGCTGTGTTGGGTGCCGATCCTGGGTGAAGTGCTGATGGTGATCGCTGCCGTCGCCGGGGTCGTGGCCGCGATAGCGAACATCATCTTGGCCGCGACCGGGGAGAAGTCCTGGGGCGAAGCAGTGATGAGCGTGGTCTTTGCTGCGCTGGGCTGCATCGGGGTGGGCGGCGCGCTGCGCGCTCTGGGTGGCCTGGCGAAGATGGGCCTGAAGATGGGCGCGAAGACCGCGTTCAAGGAGATGGCGGGCTCGTTCGACAACCTGCTCAGCCGGGTGCGCGGCACCGAGCCCGGATCTCGCTGCAACCAGATCGGTGAGCCCGTGGATGCCGCCACCGGGTTCGTGTACTTCGCCCGACTCGATGCGCGGTTGCCTGGCGACCTGCCGCTGGTGCTGCAACGCCGTTATGTGTCGGGCTTCAGCGAGGGTCGGCTGTTCGGCAGCCGGTGGGGATCGACGCTGGATCAGCGCCTCCAGGTCAGCGAGACTCAGATCGCTTTGGTGCGGGCAGACTGCTCGGTGTTGAACTACCCGCTGCTGGATGAGGGGCAGGACGGGCTGCCGTGGGGTAGCGCTGATCGCTGGACGCTAAGCCGGGTGGGTGCTGGCGAGTATCACGCGGTGGATCCGGTCGAGGGCATCACTTACCGATTCTGCGGCGAGGGCAGCGACCTGTGGCTCGACCAGATCAGCGACGCTGCCGGCAACTGGATTCGGATCGAGCGCGACGCTGCGGGCATGCCGGAGCGCGTCCGGCATCACGGCGGCTACGACATCAGCGTGACCAGCCATGACGGACGGATCACCGGCTTCACCCTGGTCAGCGAGGGGACGCCGCGACCGCTGACCCGCTTCGACTATGTGAATTGCCATCTGGTCGGTGAGGTATCGCCGACTGGTGGCGTCGTGCGCTACGAGGTCGACGGCGCCGGTCGAGTGATCGGCTGGACCGACGCAAACAACGTCAGCTACGTCTACCGCTTCGACGCCGAGGATCGGTGTGTCAGCGAGGGGCTTCCGGATCCGCGCGACAACACCTATCGCTACACCTATGCCTACGAGGCGGGTCCGGCGTCGCGGGGGATGACGACCACGATCACCGGGCCGGACGGCGGAGTCAAGCGCTTCGAGGTGGACGCCCGCGGGCTCGTCCTGGTCGAGGTGGATGAGTTGGGTGGCCGGATCGAGTACGACTACGACTCCAGCTCGCGCAAGATCGCGGTGCGCAACCAGGTGGGCGAACAGACCAGTTACGAGTGGGACGACGCCTCTCGGATGACGAGGGTGACCACGGCCGACGGTGCGGTGACGCAGGTCTCTTACGACGATCGCGGGTTGCCGCTGA
>JAJTBJ010000139.1 GCA_021286985.1 Propionibacteriales bacterium
CGATGACCATTCTGATGTCGTCGGTGGCGGCGTTCTTCTCCTTCTACCCCGACGCTCGCAACTTCGACGACCCCGAATCACGCAGCCGGGCGATGGTGCGACTGATCGCCAAGATGCCGACGATCGCCGCCTACGCCTTCCGCAAGGGTCGCGGCGAGGACTATGTCGCCCCCGACGACGACCTCGGCTACTGCGCCAACTTCCTGCACATGCTGTTCGCCCAGCCCGGACGTCCTTACGAGGAGCATGAACGGCTGGTCCGGGCGATGGAGGTGCTGTTCATCCTGCACGCCGACCACGAACAGAACTGTTCGACCAACGCAGTGCGCTCGGTGGCTTCCTCCGGCAATGACCTGTTCACCTGCTGCTCGGCCGGAATCGGCGCTTTGCACGGGCCGCTGCACGGCGGTGCGAACGAGGCGGTGCTGAAGATGCTGCGCGAGATCGGCACAGTCGACCGGGTGCCGGAGTTCATCGAGGGCGTCAAGGCCGGCAAGACCCGAATGATGGGCTTCGGCCACCGCGTCTACAAGAACTACGATCCGCGGGCGAAGATCATCAAGAAGTCAGTGGAGGACGTCTTCGAAATCACCGGCGTCAACCCGCTGCTCAAGATCGCCTTGGAGCTGGAGCGCCACGGCCTGGAGGACGAGTACTTCGTCTCGCGGCGGCTCTACCCGAACGTCGACTTCTACTCCGGCCTGATCTATGAGGCGCTCGGCTTCCCGCCAGAGATGTTCACCGTGCTGTTCGCCGTGCCACGGGCGTCCGGCTGGGCGGCGCAGTACCAGGAGTTCATCACCGACGCCGAGCAGAAGATCGTCCGACCCAAGCAGCTGTACACCGGCCACCGCACCCGCGCCTACACCCCCATCGATCAGCGATAGCCGGTCATCGGTACCCGGCTGTCGCAGTCAGAAGGTTCACCCCACCGAAACCGTCGCTTTCACAACCAATTCGTGCCACATAACGACGGAATCGCTTGGCCGACTTTCGGGGACCCGCCCGAAGCACTCATAACGACGGAGCCGGTTGACTCACTCTGCCGGTGCCCGCTCAGTCGGGCAGGGGAAGCTGCACCGTCCACTGCTTGCCTGAACGGACGTAGATGCCCCGGCCCAAGGGGTATTCGGCGCGCTTGACCCGCGGGAACGCCTCCTTGAACAGCACCTCACCGTCACCCGGATCAGGCTGCACCACGATGCCGTGACGGGCGTTGCGGATCTCGGCGATCAGCGGCCAACCGGACGCCCACGCCGAGGTCTCCTGCTCGCCCACCACCAGGTGACCGTTGCGGCGAATCGCCTTGATGATGTCCACCAAGGCGCTCTCCACCGGAGTGCTGACGTACTCGCTGACGCCCTCGATGACCAGGATCAGCCCCGGCTCGGTACCGGCCGACTGGTCCACCTTGGCCTTGAGCTCCAGCACCAGTTCCTTGATCTGCTCCAGGTCGAGGGCGGTCTTGGTCCACACCGGATCCTCGGCCACTCGCGAGCGGCGCGGCCCGATGTAGTACATCGGCACGCTCGGGTTCCATCGGCGCAACGCGCTGGCCACCCAGCGCAGCGCCGACGTCCGGCCCGAGCCGGGCATGCCGGCCACGATGAACGCACCTTGGGCGGGGAAGCCGAGCGGGGCGAGGTCGGCCTCGCTGATGCCCAGCACCGGCGCCCCCTCGACGGAGGGGGGAACTTCTGCGGCGGTCACCAGGCTGGGCAGTTTGCGGACCGGCGCCGCCTGCGGCACCCCGTGATCGGTCAGTCGGCGGGCGATCTTGTCGATCGCTGCTGCCTGAACAGCCGGCGTGGTGTCGCCGGTCGGCACTGCCACCTGAAGCTCGTTCACCTGGCCTGCGAAGACACCGCGTCCGGCAGGGGCGTCGATCAGGATGTCCTTGGGGATATTGAGGCTGGCGTAGGCCACCTCGTCGGCCTGCCGCAACACCAACCGCCGTTGAATGCTGGACGACAGCGCCGAAGGAACCGCCCCCGGGCGTTCGGCCGAGATCACCACGTGAATGCCGACCCCGCGACCCTCCACCAGCAGTCGGCTGAAGCGACCGTAGGACACCCCCAGCGTGCTGGACGCCTCGTACTCGTCACGGAAGGCAGCGAAGCCATCGACCAGCAGCAGAATGCGGGCCTCGTCGGTCCGGCCGCTGGTGGTGCGGTAGTCGGTGATCGAGCCGGCGTGAGCGGCCGAGTAGCGGATGACCCGCTCGTCCATGATGGCCACCAGCTCGCCGAGCAGTCGAGTGACCCGCTCTCGGTCGGCGCCGTCGATGATCGCACCCACATTGGGCAGTGGCTCCAGCATGCCGAGGCCGGCGGTGCCGAAGTCGAGGCCGTACACCTCGGTGCGGCTGAACATCGACTGCGCTGCGGCGCCGAAGGCCAAGGTCCGCAGCGTGGCCGACTTACCCGAGCCGCTGGTGCCGTACACGGCCAGGTTGCCATCGACGTCGGGGTTGTAGAACACCGGATGCTGCGCCTGGTTCGCCGGATCATCGGCGATGCCGAGCAAGAGCCGTCCCACCATCGAGGTGTCGCCATGGGCCTGAATGAGCTCCTCCAACGAGAACTGCGTGGCCAGCTCCGGCAGCCACGGCTTGCGGGGCTCGGGCAAGGCACACAGCTGGGCGGCGGCGCTGACCATGTCGACGACCCGGCTGATGTCGGTGGGCTGCTCGTCGTCGGCCTCGCTGGTGGTCCGCTCGACGGGGATCTCCCACGGCGTCGACGGGCCGAAACTGAGGGTCTCCACCTCGATCCGCGCCGGCTCCGGCTCATCGGAGGTGACCCCGCCGGTGTAGCCGGTCTGGAACAGCGACACCCGTCCCGGCCCCGTCCGGACGGCGCCGCGTCCGGGGATGCGGGGGTCGAACTCGCTGGCCAGCCCGGTGTCGATGACGTCGGTCGAGTCGCTTTCGTCGGCCATCCGCAGCGCGATCCGCAAGGCGGTGTTGGCGCGCAGGTTGCCCTTGATCACGCCGGCCGGACGTTGGGTGGCCAAGATCAGGTGCAGGCCCAGCGATCGTCCGCGCTGGGCCACGTCGACGACACCATCAACGAAGTCCGGCACTTCCTGGACGAGGGCGGCGAACTCGTCGACGACGATCACCAGGGACGGCGGGCAATCGGGGTCGCCGGTGCGCTCCAGCGAGACCAGGTCCTTGGCGCCCTTGGCGTTGAGCAGGTGCTCGCGGTAGCGCAGCTCGGCGCGCAGCGAGGTGAGCGCTCGGCGCACCAGGTGCGGCGACAGGTCGGTGACCAGACCGACCGAGTGCGGCAGCCGCACACAATCAGCGAAGGCCGAGCCGCCCTTGTAGTCGACGAAGAGAAAGGTGACCCGCTGCGGGCTGTGGCTGGCAGCCATGCCCAGCACCCACGCCTGCAGGAACTCCGACTTGCCCGCGCCGCTGGTGCCGCCGACCAAGGCGTGCGGGCCTTGGGCCCGCAGATCGAGCAGGAACTCCCCCTGCGACCCCTGCCCCACCAGTGCGCGCAGCGTCACCGGGGCCTTGCTGCGCGGCCGCCCAGTGCCCAGCACCGAACCGTTCTCCTGCCAGCGCTCCACGGTCACGTGCGGGTCGGTCGCCAGCCCGGTGCCGGTCATCGCCAGGTAGGAGACCGAGCGCGGCAGACCGGATTGGTCCAGGACGGGCGCGCCGGCGTCCTGCACCGGCGCCAGATGCCGAGCCAGGCTGACCGCCTGATCTTGGCTGAAGGTTTCGATCCTGGTCACCGTGGCCGTCCGGTGCTCCTTGACGAAGCCGGCGGTCACCACGGCGTTGGCATCGCGGACCAGGTAGCCGCGGCAGGCAGCCGGCAGGTTCTCATGCCGATCCGCGACCCACAGCAGATGGACGCCGACCGCCGGCCCGTCCTCAGCCAGGCTGACCAGCCGTCCACGCTCGACGGGGGCGTCATCCTCGACCAGCAGCACGACCGCCGGCACCTGCTGCTCCTTGCTGCCGCGGGCGCGTCGTTGGGCGACCAACTCCTCCAGTCCGGCCACCAAGGCCGACACCGTGCCGGTGGTCGCGGCCAGATGGGTGCCACCCATCGGCGAATGTGCTGAGCCCACATGCGGCAGCCATTGCAGCCACGTCCACCGATCCTGAGTCTCAGAAGAGGCGATCGCGCACAGCACCAACTCGGCCGGTGAATGCAGACAGGTGAGCTGGGCGACCAGGTTGCGGGCGACCGGGACGACCCAATCGGCTTCGCCGGCCACGCCGAGGTTGGCGCACTCGTTGAGGTCGGCGAGCACCGGGACGTCGTCGATCATCGCGTAGGTGTCGACCAGCCCCTGCAGTTTCGTCCAGGTGTCGGCGTCGGCCTCGTCGCGAGAGGGCAGAGTGATGGTGTTGCGCGACTCGGTGCGCCCAAAGCCCAGATTGAGCAGCAGGAAGGCGTCGTCGTCGGGGCGGCGATGCCACAGGTCGGGGTTCAGCTCGAATCCCGACCGGGTCACCGCGGCCAGCGACGGCACTTCGGCGCAGCGGGCCGTCCGCTCGACCCCCACGGCTTCGGTGAGTTCGGCGGTCATCTTGTCGAAGTCGTCGTTGAACCGCTTGATGTCTTCCTTCTTGGCCTTACCCTCGGTCCAACGGCGGTCCAGGAAGGTGCCGAGCGCCATGATCGGGCTCAACGCCACGAACACGATGCTGAGCAGGTTCTGGGTAGCCGCATACATCACCCCGCCCATCAGCAGCGGCGCCACCATGGCCAACCAGGGCAGCTTTGCCGGCGGACGCTTGGCCGGCGGCTTCGGCGCGGTGAAGGTCTTGCCCTGGTAGCGCTCGCGGACCAACGGCGAGCGGTTGAACTCGGTGTTCACCTGACCGGCCGACCAGGACGGGGTGGCGGTGCGTTCCACCGACACCTGGGTGTCGCCGATGGTGGCCGAATCCTTGGGGCCCAGGACGGCATGCGGCACCAGTTCGCCGGCGATCAGCACTCCGTTGGCCGAGTTCATGTCGACGATCTCGATCTGGTCGCCGACGATCACCCGGGCATGACGCCGCGACACCAGCGGGTCGTCGAGCATCACTTCGCAGTCGGCCTGGCGTCCGATGATGTTGGGGCCTTTGTGGAGCTCGAACGTCCGTCCGGTTCCGGGACCGGCGGTGATCGTCAGCCGCGCTTCGGGCGTGGCGCGTCCGGCGGCGGGGTGGGAGCCGTCCCATTGGACGACCTGCACCCGCTGCCCCGAACGCAGGTTGGTCTCGGGCAGCAGCGACGGCGGCGGTAGCACTTCCAGGCCCGCGTTGCTGTTGTCGAGGATCTGCAAGGTCAGGTCGGTGCGCGAACACGGCACCGACGTCTGCCCGGCGTGAATCGCAGCAGCAACGTCGGCCACCGTCGCGGTTGCTTCGGCGATCACCGAGATCGCGATCGGCAATCCGTTCTGAGGCTGGAGTTCCAGTTTCAGTTGCACAGCAATCCCCCCGGAGGTGTGGGTGGCTAGACGGCCTCGACCCTAGCGTGAACGGCGTACCGCACGTACGTCAGCCCCGCGGGATCGGCAGCAGACTGCGCGCGGCGGGCACAAAAACCCGTAGGCCTACTGCGGGGGAAGTCGCCAGGGTGTCCCGTGCAGGTAATTCGGAAAGAACTCCTCTTCGCGAGGATTCTCACCGACGGCCGGACCCACGTATCTCGGTTGGCCGTCGACCAGGTACCACTCCATCCCGTGCTCACCCTCCCATTGGCAAGTGAACTCCAGCGAAATGGCGACACCTTCGCCCTCGGGCCAGACGACCAACGCAACCGGCTCGATGTCGTCCAGACTCACCTCCAACAAACCGCCCGCACCGGGCGCGAGTGCTGTTCGGTAGCGGGCCGCTGCCCCGAGCAATGTCGCGAACACGCCCTCGGGAATCTCATCAACCGCGGCGACGCCGACCTCGGCGGCCGCGCGTCCTCCCCGGCCGTTGACCAGGAGTTCGATGTCCGCCCCGAGGAGATCCCAGCGAGCGTGTCCTTCGCCGCCTTCGTCGGTCTCGTGGAAATCAAGGATCATGACGGACCTCCGGACACCAAGGAGTCCGCAACGAAATGGGCGAACTCGACCGAGTCAAGATGCACGCCCTGAGCTGCTGCATCCGCCTGAGTGGAGGCCCACAGTTTCCGGCGCCCCTTCCGGCAACTCAAGCGCCTCGGCGACCACCTGCTGCCACTGCGTGGCGCTGCTGCCAAGCGCAGCCGCGACCTGTGGCGCCACGGCCGAAATGGCGGCCGCAGATTGTTCGTCCAGCAGTCCAATGGAATCCAGCACGTACGCGTCCAAGAAACGCAACATCGGACGCCCCGCGTACCGATCACCTTCCTGATTCACAACCCCTCCTACCCACGCCCAACGAACTCACGCAACCCTACTTCCACATCGATCCCTTCGGCCCCCAGATCGCGAAGCCGCCTCGGTTACCCGGATGCATAGCCGACCAGAAGTCACCCCAGTGGTCGGACTTCAGGACAAGCTGCATTACTCCAACTTCCCCGTTGACAGTTTCCGGGGCCGCGTGGTGCCAGACCATATCCACCGGAGTGCTCCTCCCCCCGAGTTGCGCTACACGATCGGCCGCCCCTGGAGATATTTGCTCGATCCGCGCGGCCAGTTGCGAGTCGGCAGCCATGGCCTGGTCCAGCGCCGCATTGGCTCGATTGAAGTGAACCGAGCGGCTGCTCTTGAGGAGGTCTTCACCCAATTGCATCTCGAAATGGACCGGGTATTTCGAGCCGAACTTGCTGACGGCAGCAAGCGCATCCGCACCGCCTTCTACGAGCCTCGTGGCGCCACCGGCACCTTCGAGTGCCATGC
>JAJTBJ010000140.1 GCA_021286985.1 Propionibacteriales bacterium
TCCTGGGTGTAGGCGTGGATGGTGGTCATCAGGCCCTTGACGATGCCGATGCCGTCATTCAGCGCCTTGGCCATCGGAGCCAGGCAGTTGGTGGTGCAGGAGGCGTTGGAGATGATGTTGTGCGCAGCCGGATCGTAGAGCTCGTGGTTGACACCCATCACGATGGTGATGTCCTCGTTCTTCGCCGGAGCGGAGATGAGCACCTTCTTGGCGCCGGCCTCGATGTGGGCCTTGGCCTTGGTGGCGTCAGTGAAGAAGCCGGTCGACTCGATCACGATGTCGACGCCCAGCTCGCCCCACGGCAGGTTGGCCGGATCCCTCTCGGCGAACGCCTTGATCTCCTTGCCGTCGACGTACAGCGCGGTCTCGTCGGCAGTGACGACACCCGGGAACCGACCCAGGATCGAGTCGTACTTCAGCAGCTGCGCCAGCGTCTTGTTGTCAGTCAGGTCATTGACTGCGACGACTTCCAGGTCGGCGCCAGCGGCGACCAAAGCGCGGAAGTAGTTGCGGCCGATCCGGCCGAAGCCGTTGATACCAACCTTGACGGTCATGTAGCGAATCCCTTCGTTAACGATGGTCCGACGGTGCTTCAGGCGGCCCTGCCGGATACAACACCTACCCTATCGGCTCACGAACAGGCCGCTGAGGTTCCGGGATTCGTCTTATCCCTCAGTCGCGGTCGTCTAACATGTCGGGACTAAGTACAGCCTCGGTGTTCGGGATGCCCAGCTCGGCCGCCTTCTTGTCGGCCGTGGCCAGCAACCGCCGGATCCGGCCGGCCACCGCGTCCTTGGTCAGCGGCGGGACGTGCAGGCTGCCGAGCTCCTCCAGACTGGCCTGCTTGTGCTCCAAGCGCAGCCGGCCGGCTTCCAGCAGATGATCGGGCACCTCGTCGCCGAGAATCTCCAGCGCCCGGTTCACCCGGGCGCCAGCAGCCACCGCGGCGCGCGCCGAGCGGCGCAGATTGGCATCATCGAAGTTGGCCAGGCGATTGGCCGAAGCCCGCACCTCGCGGCGCATCCGCCGATCCTCCCAGGCCAGCACCGACTCGTGGGCACCCAACCGGGTCAGCATCGCCGAAATGGCATCGCCGTCGCGGATCACCACCCGGTCGATCCCTCGCACCTCACGCGCCTTCGCAGCGATCCCCATCCGGCGCGCGGCACCGACCAGGGCCAGCGCCGCCTCAGAGCCGGGACAGGTCACTTCGAGCGCCATCGAGCGGCCCGGTTCGGTCAGCGAACCGTGCGCGAGGAAGGCTCCCCGCCAGGCGGCCACCGAGACCTCGATCCCGCCACCGACCACCTGCACCGGGAGTCCACGGACGGGCCGTCCACGCTGATCGATCAGACCGGTCTGGCGCGCCAACGATTCGCCGTCCTTGATCAATCGGACCACGTAGCGGGTGCCGCGACGCAGCCCACTGCCGGTGATCACCACGAAATCGGAGGTGAAACCGAACAACTCGGCGATCGCGGTGCGCAGTCGACGCGCCGCTCCCCCGGTGTCGAGTTCGGCTTCGACGACGATGCGACCGCCGGCGATGTGCAGGCCGTTCGCGAAACGCAGGAGCGAGGCCACTTCGGCTTTACGCAGCTCGGGCTTGGCCACCTCCAAGGTGGCCAATTCCGCCTTGACTTGCTGCGTCATCGCCATGATTGTGGGTTGCCTCTCTGGCTGTGCTGATCGGGAGTCGGGCATAGCCTACAGACCCATGATCCCGGCGTAGACCGACGCCAGAAGAAGTGGGTCGTGACGAGCGGATCCATCCCGCATCCGGACGGGAGCAACCACCAGCTCTGCCCCCAACGAAGCCACAAAGGTGCCCAGGTGCGGATCGCCGTCGGCGAAGCTCGGGTCGGCCACCACCACGTCCAGCCGCAGTTCCGGGGCGTGCTCGGCCAGCACCTCGATGTGCCGCGATGCGGTGTAGGCCGGGGTCTCGTCCTCCGTGGGGACCAGGTTCAAGGTGAGCACCTTGCGCGCCCGACTCGCAGTGATCGCCTGCACCAGTTCCGGCACCAACAGGTGCGGGATCACTGAGGAGTACCACGACCCCGGCCCCAGCACGAGGTAGTCGGCCCGGGCGACCGCGGCCAGCACCTCCGGCACCGCCGGCGGATCGGCCGGCACCAGCCGGACGTCGGCGATCTCGCCGACCGCCAGGGCCACGGCCTCCTGCCCGACCACCACCGTACGTTCATCAGGACGATCGGGATCGGCACCGATCACGTCCGCCTCGATCACGAGCGGGATCGACGACATCGGCAGCACCCGGCCCTCGACGTAGAGCATCGCGGCCAGCGTGTCCAAGCCCGCGATCGGATCATCGAGCTGCTGCCACAGGCTGGCGATCAGCAGGTTGCCGATGGAGTGGCCGCCCAGCGGTCCCTCACCAGGGAACCGCGCTTGCAGCGCGGTCGACCACGAGCGACCCACCTCGTCGTCGCCGCACAGCGCGGCCAACGCCATCCGTAGGTCACCCGGCGGCAGCAAGGAGGGGAACTCGGCGCGCAGCCGGCCCGACGAGCCGCCGTCGTCGGCCACGGTCACCACCGCGGTCAGCCGGGTGGTCACCTGGCGCAACGCACTCAAGCTGGCCGACAGGCCGTGCCCGCCACCAAAGGCGACCACCGAAGGCAGCGGGTTGAAGGGACTCACTCCAACCCCAGATCCCGGTGGATCACGCCGATCTCCAGGCCGGCGGCGGTCAGCCGCTTGGCCAGCTCCTCCACGATCGCGGTGGAGCGATGCTTGCCGCCAGTGCACCCGACGGCCACAGTGGCATGCCTCTTGCCCTCACGCAGATAGCCGGTGGAGATCAGCTGAACCAGCGAAACCACCGAGGCCACGAAGGGCTCGGCGTCCGGCTGCCCGAGCACATAGGACGACACCGGCTTGGCCAGCCCCGTCTGCGGACGCAGCGCCGGCACCCAGTGAGGATTGGGCAAGAAGCGGACGTCCAGCACCAGATCGGCGTCGATGGGCACCCCGTTCTTGAAGCCGAACGACATCAGGGTGAATCGCATCGCGCTGGCCTCGGCGGCGAAGGCCTTGGCTACCCGATCGTTGAGTTGATGAATGTTGATCGACGTGGTGTCGATCACCAGATCCGCCATCGAACGCAGCTCCCCCAGCAGCTTGCGCTCGCGATGGATGCCGTCCAGGAGGCGCCCAGAACCCTGCAATGGCAAGGGGCGACGCACCGACTCCTGACGTCGCACGATCGCCTCGTCGTTGGCCTCCAGGAACAGCACCTCGCGGACGACCTGCTTGTCGGCGAGCGCGGCGAAGGCGGCCGGCAGCTGGTCGAACTCCGACCGCGACCGGACGTCGAGCACCACCGCTACTCGGCTGAAACCGCGCTCCCGGCAGACATCGATCAGGCTGGGCAGCAGGCTGGGTGGCAGATTGTCGATCAGGAACCAGCCTCGATCCTCCAGCGCGTGCCCGGCGGTTCGGCGTCCCGCTCCCGACAGGCCGGTGATCACCAGCAGCCGGACAGGCGCGGATTCGGTCATGGCCCCAGTATTTCAAGAAACCCAGCCGTCGGGTGGGCGAAGCGATCAGTCCTCGATGACTTCTCCGGTGGCCAGATTGACCGCAGGCTCGGCGCGCTGTTCGGCCAGCACCGCGACGATCGCCTCCGCGGTGCGCGGACCGATCCCGGGGACCTCGGCGATCTCGGCGACCGACGCCTTGCGCAATGCCCGAAGTGACCCGAAATGCGTCAGCACCGCCTTGCGCCGCAACTCCCCCAGCCCCGGCACCTGATCCAGCACCGACTCCACCATGGCGGCGCTCCGACGACCGCGATGGTGCGTGATCGCGAAGCGATGGGCCTCGTCACGCACCCGCTGCAGCAGGTACAGCCCCTCACTGGAGCGCGGCAGGATCACCGGGAACTCCTGATCGGGCAGCCACACCTCCTCCAACCGCTTGGCCAAGCCACACAGCGCCACATCGGTGAAGCCAACCTCGGCCATCGCCCGCGCTGCGGCTGCCACCTGCGGCGCACCGCCGTCGACCACCACCAGTGAGGGGGCATAGGCGAACCGCCGCGGCACCCCGGTCTCGGGGTCGACCAGCATCGGCCCCTCGGCGTCCCCGCCATCCTGGACGCGCTCGTCGTGGAGGCGCCGGAAACGCCGAGTGATCACCTCATGCATCGCCCCGACGTCGTTGGAGCCGTCGACCGTCCGGATCACGAAACGGCGATACTCGCTCTTTCGCGCCAGCCCGTCCTCGAAGACGACCATCGATCCCACGACTTCACTGCCCTGGGTGTGGGAGATGTCATAGCACTCGATCCGCAGCGGGACCTCGGGCAGGTCGAGGGCCTCCTGCAGTTCCTCCAGTGCGCGGTTGCGCACCGACAGGTCCGAGGAGCGACGCAGTTTGTGAATCGCGAGCACCTCGGTGGCGTTACGGGCGGCGGTCTGCAGCAGCGCCGCCTTCTCGCCGCGTTGGGGCACCCGAAGTTCCACCTTCGCGCCGCGCTGCTCGCTCAGCAGCTGCGCCAGCACCTGGCCCGACGCGGGCTGGTTCGGCAGCAGCACCAGCGGCGGAATGTCGTGGTCGTTCTCGGCGTAGAGCTGGAACAGGAACTGCTCCAGCAACTCGGCGGCATCGCCCTCGTCCCGCTCGGCGACCCAACCACGCTCACCGCGGATCCGGCCATCGCGGACATGGAACACCTGGACGGCGACCTCCAGCGGGTCGGTCGCCAACGCGACCACATCGGCATCAGTGCCGTCAGGCAGCACGATCGCGTTCTTCTCCGACGCCTGCCGCAACGCGGTGAGGCGATCGCGAAGCACCGCTGCCCGCTCGAACTCCTCGCCCTGTGCGGCGGCGTACATGTCGGCTTCCAGCCCTCGAATCAGGGCCCGGGTACGGCCGGCCAAGAACTCACACACCGCCTCGACAAGTTCACGATGGTCTGCGGCATCGATGCGGCCCACGCAGGGAGCGGCGCATTTGCCGATGTAGCCCAGCAGGCAGGGACGGCCCGAGGACCGCGCGTTGTTGAACACCCCTTGGGTGCACGACCGCATCGGGAACACCCGCAGCAGCGAATCGATGGTCTCCCGAATCGCCCACGCCTGGGCATACGGCCCGAAGTAGCGATTCTGCTTTCGCTTGGCGCCACGTCCGACGAAGATCCGGGGGAACTCGTCGCTCCAGGTGACCGCCACCCACGGGTAGGACTTGTCGTCGCGATACTTGATGTTGAAGCGTGGGTCGTATTGCTTGATCCAGGTGTACTCCAGCTGCAGGGCTTCCAGCTCGTTGCGCACCAGCGTCCACTCGACCTTCGCCGCCGTGCGGACCATGGTCTGGGTACGAAAATGCAGGGCCGCCGGATCGGCGAAGTAGGAGTTGAGCCGCTGGCGAAGGTTGATCGCCTTGCCGACATAGATCACCCGGCCCTCGACATCGGAGAACCGATAGACCCCCGGCCCGGTCGGGATGGTTCCCGGCGCCGGGCGATAACTGGCCGGATCAGCCACGACACTCCTTGATCAGCACGGCATTCAGCATAGGCATCGACACCGACAACGCCTCGCCGACCCGCACCCGGGTGAGCCGGTGAGGTCAGCACTGCTGCCATTGCTCTGTTCGATCGCCGAGGTCGGGCCTAGCCTGGCACCACCGTCGATCGGAGGAACCATGCCCGCGAGTCTGCCGCCTCCCCCGTCCATCTCCCGTCGTACCGCCTTGGTCGGTATCGGCGGTGCGACCCTCGCCTTCTGCCTGGGCTGCAGCGCCCAGGGCGCGGCGCCGTCCGGCCCGGTGACCATCAAGGTCTCCGATGTGCCGGTGGGTTCGGGCACCATCGTCGGAGGTTTCGTGGTCACCCAGCCGCAGGCGGGCACCTTCGAAGCCTTCAACGGGGCGTGCACGCATCAGGGTTTCCTCGTTCAGCAGGTGACGACCTCAGCGATCGTGTGCGGTCGCCACGGCAGCACCTTCGCCCTCACCGACGGCTCGGTGATCACCGGCCCGGCCGCCCGCCCGCTGGCCAAGGCCACCGTGACCCGTAACGGCGACCAGTTGACCATCTCCTGACGGGCGCGTCGACCTACCTGCTGCCGCGGCCATCGGCCACCGCCCGCGGCAGCACCCGGGCCTGAATGGCGGCGGCTCAACTCGCGCTGAGCAGTGTCTCCTCAGCGAGCGGCGCAGAGGCGACCAGTACCTCTTTCAGGAACCTGCCGGTATGCGAGTCCGGGTTGGCAGCGACCTGTTCCGGCGTGCCCTCGGCCACCACCAGGCCGCCCCGTGAACCGCCCTCGGGACCGAGATCGATCACCCAGTCCGCCGCCTTGATGACGTCCAGGTTGTGCTCGATCACTACCACCGTGTTGCCTTTGTCGACCAGCGACTGAAGCACTTCGAGCAGTTTGCGGATGTCTTCGAAGTGCAGACCGGTGGTCGGCTCGTCGAGGACGTAGAAGGTCCGCCCGGTCGAGCGCTTCTGCAACTCTGCGGCCAGTTTGACCCGCTGAGCCTCACCTCCGGACAGCGTGGTGGCCGGTTGACCCAAACGGACGTAGCCGAGCCCGACATCCACCAGCGTGCGCAGATGCCGGGCGATCGCTTCGATCGGCGCGAAGAACTCCAGCGCCTCCTCGATCGGCATGTCCAGCACCTCGGAGATGGTCTTGCCCTTGTAGTGCACCTCCAGGGTCTCCCGGTTGTACCGCGCGCCGTGACACACCTCACACGGGACGTAGACGTCGGGCAGGAAGTTCATCTCGATCTTGATCGTGCCCTCACCCGCGC
>JAJTBJ010000141.1 GCA_021286985.1 Propionibacteriales bacterium
AAGCCGAAGTTCGCGTTCGGCCCGGTGCGGCTGGCGATCACCGGTTCGCTGGTGTCGCCGCCGCTGTTCGAGTCGATGGAACTGCTCGGCCGTGATTCCTCCTTGGCCCGCCTGGAGAAGTTGGCCGGTCAGCTGTGAGCCGAGTGGTCGCGATCTTCGGAGGCCGAAGCGAGATCGGCCTGGCGGTCGCGACCCGACTCGCGCCCGAGGCCACGGTCGTATTGGTGGCGCGGCCCGGTTCGATGGACGCTGCGGTCGAGGCCTGTCGGGCGGCGGGGGCGGCGCAGGTGGAGACTGTCGAGTTCAACGCCGACGAGGTGGCCGGTCACGAATCGCTGGTGGCCGACATCGAACAGCGTTTCGGCACCATTGATGTCGCGGTGTTGGCCTTCGGAGTGCTCGGCGATCAGGCGGTGGCCGAGCGTGACGCCGTCGCGGCGGCCGCGGTGCTGCACACCGACTTCATTGCTCAGGCCTCGTTGCTGACCGTGCTGGCCGACCGGATGCGGACCCGGGGGAGTGGCACCATCGTGGCCTTCTCCTCCGTCGCCGGCGTGCGGGTGCGCCGGGCCAACTACGTCTACGGCTCGGCCAAAGCCGGGCTGGACGGTTTCGCGTCCGGTCTGGCTGATGCGCTGCACGGAAGTGGCGTGCACCTGATCATCGCCCGCCCCGGCTTCGTGATCGGGCGGATGACCGCCGGCATGGAGCCGGCGCCGTTCTCGTCGACCCCCGATCAGGTGGCTGACGCAGTGGTGCGTCGGATCGCCCGGGGCAGGGGAACCGAGTTGTGGATTCCCTGGCAGCTGAAGGTGATGTTCGTCATCGCCCGAATGGTGCCGCGTCCGATCTGGCGGCGGATGCCGCGCTGAAGCCGCGGAGCGACGCCACGACGAGATCAGGCACAGCCGCCGACGGATGAGCCGGCCGACGGCCGCGCACGTGGGCCCGGAGGCGACGGCTACTGGAAGTCGCTGCCCCAGGCCACATAGCCCGTGGAGCAGTCGGGTGGGGGCAGTTCGGTCCAGGTGGTTTGGGCGCTGATCACGCCGGGACTGCTCAGGGTCACATACGTGCTTCCCGGGCCACAGATCGGGCGGGTGTCGTCACCGACCCGGATCAACAGCCGATCGCGGGTGGCAGTGGCCCTGATCACACCGGTCACCGTGTAGCCCTCCTGGTACCACGACTGCTGTGGGAGGTAAGTGGTGCCCGCGTTGAGGACGATACGCGCGGTGGTCTTCGTGTTGGCGATGACGACCGAACCACCCTGTGAACCGTCGTGGGCCGAGGCGACAAGGTCTGTCGATCCCTTCGCGGTGAGGCCGCGGGCCAACGTGATCTGATAGCCGAACTGCCATCCCAGGCCGTCGGTGTTGGCAGGTCCGCCACGCCGGATCACCCGACCCGCCCGATAGATGCCGCGGGAGGAGTCCGGCCAGCTCAACAGCTGCACGACACCGCTCTTTCCTGTTGCGGCGGTTTCTCCGTCCATGCCGATCGCGACAATGCCGGAGCGATAGGCCACGGCGCTGCCCAGCCGATGACCCTGTCCCGGCGACCCAAAGATGCCCTTGCTCGATTGGGTGATGCGAGCCCGCAGCACCAACTTCTTGTGGTTGCTTGCCGACGAACGCAGCAGGTAGACGGCGCCCTGATAGGTGTGCCGCGAGCCGTGCTCATTCGGCGAGCCGATCACGACGGTCCGTCCGCTGCCTGCGAGTTGGCCACCGAAGCCATTCGACCGGACGTGTTTCACCGATGCGCCCGCGACGATCTGCGGGGCGCCAGGAACGCCTGCCTTGTTGAGGGTGTAGACGTCAACGAAGCCCTGCTTCGCCGATCCGGCCACGACGACCTGCACCAGGCGGTCATGCCTGAGCACGATGGCGTCGACCCAGGAGTGGTCGCCGGCGGTGACCTGGGGCGGCGTCATCACGATCCCGGTGTCTTGCAGGCCACTGGGGCTGCCGCGGAAGAGCTTCACCATGGCGGTGGGCGAGGTGTAGGTCACGACCGCGTCGGAGCACGTGTCGCCATTGAGATCAGCGGGGCGCAGGCTCTGCGCGCCGTCCAGCCAGGCACCGCTGTCCGGGGTCAGCCGGATCTGGAAGGCCGTGGTCTGCGGGACGCTCGACGTCCATGCCTGCACCGCAGGGTCGGCCACGCCGTCGCCGTTGTAGTCGCCCCGCAACGGGGTGCCGGCCACGCAGGCCGGTGGTGGGCTGGAGGGGAATGTCGGCTGCGCCTGGGCAGGTGCGACGGGAAAGGCCGACCCGACCGCGATGCAGGTGGCGATCGAGACAGCGATGGTGATCGTGCGGGAAGACTTCATTGGGGCGCCAGCTTCCTCTGGTAGGTAATCGAGAACACTACTCACCATTGGCGGCACCCACAGCTACGTGATTAAGAAATGGGCGATAAGAGTGAGAATGTCGTTCTGTTCAGTGCGCGGCTCCGGCTAGCCTCGTCGCGTCGCCGTGGCTTTCTGGTGGCGACCCGACGGGAGGGGATCGGCATGGATTCTCGGTTGCGGTCATTGGTCGGCGCGGGATTCGCGGCGGTATTCATCTCCGCCTGTTCCCCCAGCGTCGTCGCCACCGCCCCAGGGCCCGTGCCGTCGAGCGCGGGTGGCGCCGGGACGCCATCGCCAGCCGCGCCGACCTGTCCGGCTTCCGTGCCCTCGACGCTGACGGTGAGCGCCGGCACGGTGCCGGACGGAAAGAGCTTCGCCTTTGTGCACCACTTCGATGGGGTCGCGCTCTATCTGGATCCGGCGGAGTTCTTCGGCAATGAGGAGGCAGTGCGGCAAGCGCGCAAGGACGGTGAGATCGGGCCGAACGAGGACTTGCCCAATCCGTTCTACATTCGCAACAAGGAGACCTCGATCATCCGGGTGCCGGTCTCGACGAAGTTCGCCGCGACGGTGCTGGACAACCAAGAGCTCCAACCACGCGCGCTGTCGGCGACTCAGTTTGCTGGATCGTTTTGTGTGGGTGCCGATCGGTCGTGGATGTACAGCACGGGCACTCCCATTCCCGCCTCATTGAAGGTTGAGGACGGTCACGTCATCGCCGTCGACGAACAGTATGTGCCGTAAGTAGTGGCGACCGTAGGGCGCGATCAGTCGGTGGGGGAGGTGACTGGCCGGTCACCGAGCTGATGTCCGGCGGGCTCGAGTTCTTCGACCAGGCTCGGGACGCCGGCGGGGGAGTCACCGCTCGACATCCGGATCAACACGACACCGAGGACGATCAGCACCCCGCCGATGATCTGCATGGCCGAAGGGACCTCGCCCAGCACGATTGCGGCGACCAGCGCCGCGAACAGCACCTCCGACAAGCTGACGAAGCTTGACAGGCGCTCGCCCATCAGCGACACCCCGGCGACGCCGAGGGCATAGGCGGCGGCGGTGGCGAACAACACCACGATCCCCAGCGGTACCCACCAGGGCACCGAGGCGCCCATGAGTTCGACATCGACCAGTGGCGCGGCGAACGGCAACACGCCCGAGGCGACGAGGCCTGCGAGGAACACTGCCCCCACCGGTAGCCCGAACGCAGGTAGCGCCAGCGCGGGTAGCTCGGAAGGCCGTGCGCCCAGGACGAAGTACGCAGCTGCCCCGACCATCGCCCCCAGCCCGAACAGCACGCCGAGTCCGTCGAGGCGGGCACCGGTGAGGTCGAGGACGAAGAACAGACCTGCCAGGCTGGCGGCCGCACCGCCCAGCACCAGTCCCGACGGAGCGTGGCGCTGTCGCACCCAAGCCAGCAGCACCAGCGCCACCGGGGCCATGTACTCCAACAGCAGTGCCACGCTCACGCTCATCCGCGAGACCGCGGAGAAGTACATGCCTTGCGCCACCGCGACGGCCAGCACGCCGAAGGTGACGATCAGCTTCCACTCCCGTCGCAGCAAGCCCAAACGGCCTCGCAGCACCCAGAAGCCGAGGGGGAGAAGCAGCACGGACGCGGCCACCACCCGCCAGAACACGGCCGCGAGCGGCGTCCAGCCGGCGTTCAGCAGAGGGCGGACGAAGGTGCCGGAGGCTGCGAAGGCCAAGGATGCTGCCAACCCCAGTAGGATGCCCACGCCCAGGTGGCGTTGGGCATGCGAAACAGGGGTCTGTGAGGCGGGCATAGCGGCCATTGTCCTCCTGTGTCAGCGATTTGGCATCAGCGCCGCGGGCGTGGGAGGATAGGCAGGTTGCTCCGACAAGGACACCTGTAAAGGCGGCCTTGCCGGCACGTCTGGCGCGTTGGTGCCGGGCCCTACCACGACCAATCAAACTCGGTCATGCGCGGCCCAGAATCGGCCCGACACGCCCGACCTCGGGGGTCGGAGCAATGCACGCTCCGCCGGAAGATGCACCGGTACGAGAATGACGAGAAGAAGGACGAACCAGTGGCGGGACAGAAGATCCGGATCAGACTCCGGGCTTACGACCACGAGGTCATTGACTCCTCGGCGAAGAAGATCGTCGACACCGTGACCCGTACCGGCGCCAAGGTCGCAGGCCCTGTGCCTCTGCCGACCGAGAAGAACGTGTTCTGTGTGATCCGTTCTCCGCACAAGTACAAGGACAGCCGCGAGCATTTCGAGATGCGCACCCACAAGCGGCTCATTGACATCCTCGACCCGACGCCGAAGACGGTTGATTCGCTGATGCGACTCGATCTTCCGGCCGGTGTCGACATCGAGATCAAGCTTCCGTGAGGTCAGTCCAGATGAGCGATCGAACTGTGAAGGGCCTGCTGGGCACCAAGCTCGGCATGACCCAGGTATGGGACGCCGACAACAAGGTTGTGCCGGTCACTGTTATTCAGGCCGGCCCCTGTGTTGTCACTCAGGTCCGCACCCCCGATGCGGACGGCTACGCCGCCGTCCAGCTGGGCTTCGGTGCGGTCAAGGCCAAGAAGGTCACCAAGCCTGCTGCCGGCCACTTCGAGCGGGCGGGGGTGACTCCCCGCAAGCATCTGGTGGAGCTCCGCACCGCCGACGCCAGCACCTACACCCTCGGCCAGGAGCTGAACGCTGATGTGTTCGCCGCCGCCGAGATCGTGGACGTCACCGGCGTCACCAAGGGCAAGGGCACCGCGGGCGTGATGAAGCGTCACGGCTTCGCCGGTCTTCGTGCCAGCCACGGTGTGCACCGCAAGCACCGTTCGCCCGGTTCCATCGGCGCCTGCGCGACCCCCGGTCACGTGTTCAAGGGCACTCGGATGGCCGGCCGGATGGGTGTCGAGAAGGTCACCGTGCAGAACCTGACCATTCATGCAGTCGACGCCGAGCGCGGGCTGATCCTGGTGAAGGGCTCCGTGCCCGGCCCCAAGGGCGCTCTCGTGGTCGTGCGGACCGCTGCCAAGAAGGGAGCCAAGGCATGAGCGAGACTCGTACCGTCGAGGTGCTCGGCACCAAGGCCGGCAAGGTCGAACTTCCCGGCACCATCTTCGATGTCCAGACCAACGTCCCGCTGATCCACCAGGTCGTGGTGGCCCAGCTGGCGGCTGCTCGCCAGGGCACCCACTCCACCAAGACCCGGGGCGAAGTCTCCGGTGGTGGTGCCAAGCCGTGGCGTCAGAAGGGCACCGGCCGCGCCCGTCAGGGTTCGCGTCGTGCGCCCCAGTGGACCGGCGGCGGTGTCGTCCATGGTCCGCAGCCGCGCAGTTACGCCCAGCGCACCCCGAAGAAGATGATCGCCGCCGCGCTGCGCGGCGCGCTGTCCGATCGGGCCCGCGATGGCCGCGTTCACGTGATCGAGAGCATCGTTACTGGCGAGGTTCCCTCGACCAAGGCGGCGCTGCAGGCGCTGTCGGCGATCGCCGGCGCAAAGATCATGGTGGTCCTGGATCGCGATGAGGACGTCGCCTGGCTGAGCCTGCGTAACGTGCCCACCGTGCACGCCATCGCGGTCGATCAGCTGAACGCCTACGACGTGCTGGTCAACGACGATGTGGTCTTCACCACCGCGGCTCTGGCCGCTTTCGTCGCTGGTCCGCTGAAGGGCGCCAGCGAGGTCACCGTGGTCGAGGTCGCCGCTGAGCCGGTCGCCGAGGCGAAGCCGAAGGCCGCCAAGAAGGCCGCTGAGCCCAAGGTTGCCGATGAGGCGAAGGCCGAAGCCAAGCCGAAGGCCGCCAAGAAGGCCGCTGAGCCCAAGGCCGACGACGAGGCGAAGGCCGAAGCCAAGCCGAAGAAGGCCGCGAAGAAGGCCGAGCCCGAGGAGGAGACCAAGTGAGCGAGCTGAAGATTCGCGACCATCGCGACATCCTGCTGGCCCCCGTGGTCAGCGAGAAGGCCTACAGCCTGCTGGATGAGAACAAGTACACGTTCCTGGTCGCTCCGGACGCCAACAAGACCGAGATCAAGATCGCGGTCGAGGCTGTCTTCGGCGTCAAGGTGATCGCGGTCAACACCGCGAACCGCCAGGGCAAGCGCCGCCGCACTCGTGCCGGCTGGGGCAAGCAGAAGGACACCAAGCGCGCCATCGTGAGCGTCGCTGAGGGCCAGCGCATCGACATCTTCTCCGGGGCCAACGTCTAAGGCCTTTGGAAGCTGAGATAGGAAAACGAACTCATGGGTATCCGTAAGTACAAGCCGACCACCCCGGGCCGTCGTGGCTCCTCGGTGGCCGACTTCGTCGAACTGACTCGCTCCACTCCGGAGAAGTC
>JAJTBJ010000142.1 GCA_021286985.1 Propionibacteriales bacterium
AGGCCTTTCACGACCCCGGAGTAGCGGCCGGCAGCGACCACACTCACCGGGGGCCACCCGGCCACCCCCAACACCACCGGACGGTCGCGCCGCAGCCGGGAGCGACACTGCGAGCAGGCGCCGATACCGGCCACCCCGCAACCAGGGCAGCGCGCGCCGAGGAGCAGGTGCGCGGCCGCATCGACAAAACTCGCCCAGTTCATGTCCCGATCTTGGGCAGCGCAGCGGACGCGTCGTCGCTGTCCACAGGGTCAGCCGGGATAGGCCGCCGCATCCACACCGGTGGAGGCCACCGCCCAGTTGAACTCACCGTCGTAGCGGTAGAGCACACCCATCCCGGTCACCACCAAGGTCGGCCGTCCCGGGACGGCCGCGATGGCCTGCAATCCGGACGCGTCCCCCGGCCCGATCTCGGTGAAGATGGCTGCATCCTGGCTGGCCACCCCCACGCTGGTCTGACCGTCGCCGCTCAGGCGCAGCAGCGCCAGGTCACTGGCCGAACTCCAACTCAGGTCCAGGATCCGCGAGGATCCGATGACGCCGGCGTCCAAGCCGACCGGCAGCCAGCCGTCCAGCAGGACCCCGGTTTCGGTGCGGCGCACCCGGAGCAGCCCGACCGTGGTCGCGCCCCCCTGGCTCAGCACTGCTGCGGCCCGATCACCGTCGGGGGCCAGCGCAAACGCCACCACGCTGCCGTGGGGCACCCCTGTGACCGAGACCGAAACGGCAGCCCCTTCCCGATACACCTTCAGCCCCGACACCTTGGTGGCCGGCGACCAAAGCTCGCCGTTACGGGCGAACTCGGGGCGTAGCAGCCCCGCGCCGGTTCTGACCGTCCGGTTGGTCTTGCCATCCACCGGTCCGGAAATCAGCTTGGTGCCGTCCTGGCTCACTCCGGCCCACGTTTGGCCGGCGCCCGAAATGGCCACCCCCGACACCTTCGGCAAGTCGGCCTGGACGTCGACCAGATCGACCCAGTTGCCCTCGCTCTGCTGGCGCTTCAGGTGCCCACCAGCCACGAGGTAGGCCGGCCGCGACGCGCCTCCTGCGGCGGGATCGACCGCGGCAAACACCCTCGGAGTCAACTGGTCGCGCCCGTCAGAAGTGAACCAGGTCGATCCTCCGGCCCGCACTTGGACGGATCGGACCTGGTCGAAGCCGCACAGTGTCAAAGTGAGCTCGGCCAACAGCTGTTGGCGGAGTTCACCGTCGATGGCACTGGCCTCCCCCGGCAGGTCGACCTGGGCCACTCCCGCCGAATCCAGCGTCACCGCGACCGCACGCACCGAGGGTTCCGGACGGCCGGCAGCCAAGGGCGTCAGCCAGGCCGACGGCCCGGCCAGAACATCATTGACCGCCATCGCCAGGCCCTCGGTGGCGACCGGAACGAACCGAGGTTCGGGCATCATCACCGCCCCGGTTGCGCTGGCGAAGTAGGCGTCCACCGCGACAAAACCCGTACTGAAGAGGTATTTCGACACCAAAAGGCCGCTCGGTGGATTGGAGATGCGCCATTGGCCTGCGTCGTTCTTGACCAGCCCGAAGTCCAGCCGCACCTGCCCACCGGCCGCGGTGTAGGCACCGGCTGCGTCCACCGTGCCGGCCAGTGGAGCGATCAGCACCACACTCTGGTCGGTCTCGGTCGGCGGATAGCCGTCGGCGTACACCTGCATCCCCGATTCGGGGCGCCACTTCTCGGCGGCTTGGGTGGTCAGATACTGCCGAGCGATGGCGTAGTTGCTCTGGTAGGTGCCCATCGCGTGCAGGAAGCCCTCGACGATCAGCAACTGCGTGGCGCCGTCCACCGGGGGTAGCGGCGCGACCTGGACGCCACTGGACGCCCCGCCCTGCTGCGGCTGGTAGTGCTGCACTGGGCCCGAGGTCGGCACCGAGGCACAACCAGTGAGTGCCAACACCAGCACCACGATCAGTTCAGCTCTTCTTCGCATTGGCAGCCCCCTTCACCTCAGCAGGCACGGTGGGCAACGGTGAGGACCGCAGCGTCCCCCCGGCCGCTCGCGGCAGCGTCAATCGGAACTGTGCGCCCTCACCGGGACGGCCCCAGGCAGTCAACCAGCCACCGTGCAGGCGGGCGTCCTCCAAGGAGATCGACAAGCCCAGGCCGGTTCCACCGACACGGCGCCCACGGGAGGGATCGGCCCGCCAGAAGCGGTTGAACAGCTGGTTGCCCTGCAGTGCGGTGAATCCCACCCCGCGGTCGCGTACAGCAATCGCCACGGCATCCACGTCACCTCGGACGTGGACGGTGATCGGTTTGCCTTCGCCGTGCTCGATGGCGTTGGTGATCAGGTTGCGGATGATCCGCTGGATCCGCCGACGGTCGACCTCGGCCATGCAGTTGCCGTCGCTCTCCAGGGTGATCACGCTGCCGGCTCGCGCGGCCAACGGTTCGTGGGCGGCCATCTCGTCGACCACCAGGGTCTCCAGATTCACCACCTCCAGTGAGAGCTTCGCCGCGCCCGCATCGAAACGGGAGATCTCCAGCAAGTCGGCCAGCAGCGCTTCGAAGCGGTCGAGCTCGGCCGACAGCAGCTCCGCCGAGCGCGCCGAGGTGGTGTCGAACTGGTCGCGGTGCGCGTACAGCACCTCGCCGGCCATCCTGATCGTGGTCAGCGGGGTGCGCAGTTCGTGAGACACATCCGACACGAAGCGTTGCTGCACCGTGGAAAGATCCTCCAACTCGCTCACCTTGTGTTCCAACTCGGTGGCCATGTGGTTCATCGATCGCGCCAGGCCGGCGAGGTCCTCGGCGCCGGTGACCGCCATCCGGTCGTCCAGGTGGCCGGCGGCCAGACGTTCGGCCGCCAGTCGAGCGGCACGAACCGGACGCAGCACCTGCAACGTCATCAGGTAAACCACCACGCCTAGGCCGGCCAGCAGGAACACTCCAGTGGCCAACGTGGCTTGCTGCACCACTTCCAGGGTGCGCTGCTCCTGGGCGGTCGGGAAGATGAAGAAGATCGGATAGGTCGCACCCCCTGGCGCGGTCAGCCGGGAAGCGACCACCAGTCCCGGTTCGGACGCCCGGGTGTCGCTGTACTGGATCAGCGTCGGCGTGCTCCACAGCCCATCGCCGCCGGCCACCGCCTGCCGAATCGATGCCGGAATGCTGGATGCCGCCAGCCCGGCACTGCCAATCTGCGAAATCGGCGTCTCGATGACCACCAGGTACTGGCTGCCCGCCTGCCCTCGGTTGGTGGCGTCACGACCCAGGCGGGTGATCCGCTCCCCCAGCGTGGTGGTGCGTAGATCGGTGGTCGACAGGTCGCGCTGCATCACGTCGACTACGGCGGCGGCCTCGGCCACGCTCGCCTGGGTCTTCCCTGCGATGATCCCCCGGCTGGACTGGTCGATCAGGAACCAGCCTGTCGCCACCAGAATCACCACCGACGCGCTCATGGTGGTCAGCACCACCCGGAAGGGCAGCGACCGCGCCCACAGCTTCCAAGGGTTCAGCCGCGCCGCCCATTGCCTCATTCGCTGGTCTTCGGCTCTCCGGCCCGATAGCCGATCCCGCGCACCGTCACCACGATCTCGGGCCGCTCAGGATCCTTCTCCACCTTCGACCGCAACCGTTGGACGTGTACGTTGACCAGCCGGGTGTCGCTGGCGTGGCGATATCCCCAGACCTCTTCGAGCAGCACCTCACGGGTGAACGCCTGCTTCGGTCGGCGCGCCAGGGCGAGCAACAGGTCGAACTCCAAGGGGGTGAGAGTGATCTCGTCCTCCCCCCGGCGGACGGTGTGCTCGGTCACGCTGATCACCAGATCCCCGATCCCGATGGTCTCGGCTCCGGCCTCGGCCACCGAACGGCGACGCAGCCGTGTCTTGATCCGGGCGACGAGTTCTTGGGTCTTGAACGGCTTTGCGACGTAGTCGTCGGCGCCTGCCTCCAGCCCGTCCACCACGTCATTGGTGTCGCTCTTGGCGGTCAGCATGATGATCGGAACCCCGGACTCGGCGCGGATGTCGCGACAGACGTCCACCCCGTCCCGGCCGGGCAGCATCAGGTCGAGGAGGACCAGGTCGGGTTTGAAATCGTGGAAGGCCTTGAGCGCATGCTGACCGGTGTGACAGAGCACCGGATCGAACCCCTCCTGCCGCAGGACAATCTGCAGCATCTCGGCGAGCGCCTCGTCGTCGTCGACGACCAGAATCCTCGAAGGCGCGCCGCGGGCAGCCTCGGACACTTCCACCCTCCTCTGTGACGGTAGTGACGAATCCTATGCTGCCACGTCTGAGCGCGCCTCAGTTCAACTCGACCGACTCCTCCGGCCAGGTCGAGAACAACGCCAGATCGCCACCCTGGCGCCGCAGTACCCGACGCCAGAGTGTCTCAGGCACCGGGTCGAACGGATCATCAGGCGACGCGGCGACCACGTGCCACATGCCGAACTCGATCTCTTCCTCCAGTTGCCCCGGGTCCCAGCCGGCGTAGCCGGCGAAGACCCGCAGCCTGGTGAACGCCCACACGCTCTCGTGCGGTGGCACCTCGAGATTGAGCAGGCCCAGCCGTGCGGTCACCGCGCGCCAGCCCGGCGGGACGACATTGGGGTCACGAAGCTCTGCCACGCAGACCGCTCCCTGCTGTGAGACCGGGCCGCCGTCAAAGAGGGCACGAGGCTGCGACACCAGTTCGGCCCAGGTGGGCAGCGCGCCGGCGAGGTTGACCGGGCTGATCCGATTGAGCACCACCCCGACCGTGCCCGACTCGTCAGCATCGAGCAGCAGCACGACCGCGCCATCAAAGACGCCGTCGCTCACCGTGACACTGGCAACCAGCAGGTCGCCGGCCCGGAATCCGCTCATGAGACCCTCCTGCTACCAGTCTGGCAGGTGATCGCGCGCGGAACGTGCCCGAGCGACCTCAGCAATGTGCGCCATGGTCGTCCGCAGCGGGGCCCCGGTAGGGTTGGCACCGGTCGCGCGGCCCACCGCCCCCGGGAATACCCAACCCAACCCCGCGACCGCACCGCCAGAGCTGTGTGAGGAATAAGACCCGTGGGAGTCTTGGAAACACCCGATCGGCTGCGCCGTGAAAGCGCGCCGAGCGCTGCGGCACAGCCCCAGGCCGCCGACGTCCGCACCGTGCCGATCAGTGCCCTCGACTCGCCCTGGCTCCGAGCACAGTCCCGGGTGGCGATCGGCCGACTCAATCTGCCGCCCCTGGCCGACCTGCGGGCTGCCTTCGTCGAACTTGCCGCCCAGGGCGAGCGGACCCGCCTGGGATACACGCTCAGCGCGTCGGCCAGGAACTGGCTGTTCGACCCTCGGCGACTGACCGAGCTGGCCGATGAGGTGGTGGTGGAGCAGGAGCTTCCGAGCTTCGCGGGGCCTGACCGCGACGAGGTCGGCTATCGGGAGCTGGAGCATCTGCTGCGCACGATCGAGGTCGACAACACCACTACTGCCCACTTCGTTCGCGCCGGCGATCACCTGGTCTTCACCCAGAACCACGCCCTCGGCGATGCCCACCTGTCGTTCCAGTTGACGTCGGCGCTGGTCACCCTCGCCCGCGGGGAGGCGATGCCGGCCTGGGTGAGCGCGCCGCAGGCCGCCCATCCGTTGTGGCAGGCGGTCACCCACGGCATCCGACCGGGCCGCAATCCGCTGGGCGGGCTGCTGCGCGACCGGATCTCCCGAATCAATCACCAGACCTCCGGACGCCGGTTGAGTCCGGACTGGTCACCGCACCCACAGACCGCCTTCCGCAGCCTGTCGCGGGAATCCTGGCAGGAGGTCAAGGCCTGGCGCCGGGAGCACGCTCCGCAGGCGTCCCTGGCCAGCCTGCAGCTGGTGATCCTTCGCCAGGCGCTCGCGTCCGCCGGTATCGCGATCACTCCGGAGACGGTGGTGTTGTACGACTGCCGCCGCTACCTACCCGGACGTGAGCAGGTGCGCGGCAACTTCGTGATCGCCCGCAGCCAACAGCTCGGCGACAGCCCCGAGGACGTCAGCGCCACCCTGGCGAACACCCTCGAGCAGGCGCAGCCGCTGGCGACCCTGGTGGCCGCGACCGCCAAGAACGCGCTGCGGCGGCCTCGCACTCGCCACACGCCGCCGGGCCAGGTGGACGCTGAGTGCCTGCCGGCCTTTGTCTTCCCGCCTCGTAGTGCCGAGCTGGAGACCCTGCCCTGGCAGCAGCCCGATCTGCGGTGGCTGGCGGTCTCCAGCGGCCCGCCACGAGCAAACGCGGTGACCGCCACCATGATGCTGCTGGGCGGACGCCTGTCGACGTCGATCTGCTATCACCCCGATGTGATCGACGCGACGTCGGTCCATGCCGCGATCTCGCTGATGGAGAGCCATCCGGTTGCCCTGCTGGAACGCGCCGTCGGGATGTGATCGGGCGCCCGAGCCGGAGAAACAGCAATGCCTGACCGGCGAACCGATCAGGCATTGCCCACAACAGGGTGAAAGTGGAGGTATCGGCCGCTACGCGGCCTACTACCTCCCCTCCTCGCTCGGAAGTGTGAGAGCACGCTCTCCCACTTCGCTCGCTCGTCGTGGAGGTGGCGGGAATTGAACC